>NZ_JBHWZP010000474.1:0-5520 GCF_042728395.1 Streptomyces sp. NPDC060205 | reverse complement strand
ACCCTGGAGTACGCGCCCCCGGCGCGCCCTGAGAAGAGAGAAGAGACGAACGACGTGGTGTGGACCGGAACCTGGGTCTCCGACCGGCTCGGCAGTCTTTGAGGCGCGCGCCCGCTCGGCCGCAGCCAGTGGCGTCCCCCGTTCGGACCACCACCCTGGGCCCCCGGGCCCGAAGCGCGTCATCGTCGTAGAGGGCGCGCACGGGCGGTGGGAGGTGGTGGCGTGGTGAGCCGGAGCGGCGGGACGCGAGGTGACGGGACGGCCGGGCCCGGCAAGGGCTCCGCAGCCACCGGAACCGGCGTCGCCCGGCGCCGCAGACGCTGGCTGCGCTGGACGGGCATCGGCGTCGCCGTGACCCTCGTCGGCGCCGCGGGAGCCGGCTGGGCGGTGTACGAGAAGCTGAACGCCAACATCACCTCGGACGACGACACCGCCGCCGAACTCGCCCGCTACGAGAAGGAACGGCCCACCGCGCTCGTACGCGCCGCGCAGAACATCCTGCTGATCGGCTCGGACTCGCGGTCCGGGGACGGCAACCGCAAGTACGGCAGGGACTCCGGCACCGAGCGTTCCGACACCACGATCCTGCTGCACCTCGCGGCGAACCGGCGCAGCGCGACCGCCGTCTCGCTGCCGCGCGACCTCATGGTCGACATACCGAGCTGCCTGCGGTCGGACGGCTCCCGCGGCGCACCCGTGTTCTCGATGTTCAACTACGCCTTCCAGAAGGGCGGTCCGGCCTGCACGATCCGTACCGTCGAGAAGCTGACCGGTGTGCGCGTGGACCATCACATGGTGGTGGACTTCCATGGGTTCAAGGACATGGTCGAGGCGGTCGACGGCGTCGAGGTGTGCCTGAAGGAGCCGATCGACGACCCCGCCGCGAAACTGCGGCTGCCCGCGGGCAAGGTGCGGCTCGACGGCGAACAGGCCCTCGGCTATGTGCGGGCCCGCAAGACCATCGGCGACGGCAGCGACACCGACCGGATGGACCGCCAGCAGCGTTTCCTGGGCGCCCTCGTCAACAAGGTGCGCAGCAACGACGTACTGCTGAATCCGGCGAAGCTCTATCCCGTGCTGGACGCGGCGACGTCGTCCCTCACGACCGACCCGGGACTGGCGAACCTGCGGGGGCTGTACGACCTGGTGCGCGGTATGCGCAACATCCCCACCGAACGGGTGCAATTCCTCACCGTGCCGAGGGAGTCGTACGCACTCGACGCCAATCGCGACCAGCTCGTGGAACCCGAGGCGGAGAAACTCTTCGAGCGGCTGCGCAAGGACGCGCCGCTGGAGGTCGCCAGGGAAGTTCCGGAGGATTCCGGCGCAAAAAGGAGCAGCCCGGAGCCGGTCGACGAGCCGGCCAGGCGCGGCTATTCGTACGACTTCGAGCGCTATCGGCCGGGCGACGGGGACGAGAAGGGGCGATTTGGGCCCGACTCGGATGCGGACGACGGCACATCGGGCCAAAAGCGGGACGGCGGGACCTCGGCCGCACCGGACCCCGCACCCACCGCCCCGCCGACTTTCCGGGGAAACACCGCCGCCGAGGACGTGTGCGGTTAACGCCCGAACAGGCCTCCGGGTAAAGGGCAAACCAAGAGCGGGAACGTACGTTCAAAGAATTGGGCGGATTGCCCGGTTGTAGGGACGTGGAATTCGTCACCGTCGTCGCTCGTGGCTGATCCGGCCGGATAGTGTGAGCGATCCGGTGCACCCGGCCCGAGGTATGTCCTGAGGGCCGCGCACCGGTTGGACCGACTGACCGAGCGTCTTTTTGAGGGGGAAAAGACGCCGCGTGGCCCCGACGGAGGACTCAAGCAACCGTGGACGCGCAAGGCCGTGGGCGGGCGGACGATATCGACCCCGCAGACCAGTGGGTACTCAACCCGAACACAGGCGACTACGAACTGCGACTGGAGAATTCCGCACCGCAGTCGACGGTCCCAGGTCCCCGTTCCCGCCGAACGGCGGGCGAAACCGCGTCACCGCGCGGACGCACCGCTCCCGGCCGGGAGCGGAAGGGGACACCGCAGGAGGCGCCGGAGCCCGGTGTGCCCGGCCCGCGCAGACGCCGCGCGCCCGAGGGCCCGCCGCCCGGCCGGCGCAAGGGCAGGCCGAAGAAGTCGCGGGGCAAGAAAATACTGCTCTGGACGGGCGGCACGATGGCCTTCCTGCTCGTCGGTACGAGTACCGCCGGGTACCTCTACTGGAAGCATCTAAACGGCAACATCACGTCCGTCTCCGACGACGGCGCGGGCACCGGCGGCTTCAGCAAGGACCGGGCGATCAACGTCCTCCTGGTGGGCACGGACAAGCGCACCGGTGACGGCAACGACGGCTACGGCGACTCGGACAGCCCCGGGCATGCCGACACCACGGTGCTGCTGCATGTCTCCAAGGACCGTACGAACGCCACCGCGATGAGCATCCCGCGTGACCTGATCACCGACATCCCGGACTGCCCGACGACGCAGGAGGATGGTTCCACCAAGGTCATCCCCGGCACGCTGAACACGCGCTTCAACGAGAGCCTGGGCCAGGAGGGCCGGACGCCGAGCTGCACGATGCGGACCGTGACCGCGCTCACCGGCGTCAAGATGGACCACTTCATGATCGCCGACTTCAACGCGGTCAAGACACTGACCACGGCGGTCGACGGCGTGGACGTGTGTCTCGCCAAGGACATCGACGACCCGGACTCCCATCTCAAGCTGTCCAAGGGCGAGCACAGCATCCAGGGCGAGGAGGCGCTCGCCTTCGTCCGTACCCGCCACTCCGTGGGCTTCGGCGGCGACCTCAGCCGGATCGAGATCCAGCAGCAGTTCCTCAGCTCCCTGATGCGCAAGCTGAAGTCGAACGACACCCTCACCAGCCCCACCAAGCTGCTGAAGCTGGCGGAGGCGGGCACCAAGGCGCTGACCGTCGACTCGAAGATCAGCAGCATCACGAAGCTGCGTGACCTCGGCACCGAGCTGGGCAAGTTCCCCACCAAGAACCTGTCCTTCACCACCGTGCCGGTGGCCGACAACCCCACCGAGAAGGTCAAGGCCACGGTGGTCCTCCAGGAGGCCAAGGCCAAGGAGATGTTCGCCCTGATCAAGGACGACGTCTCGCTCACCGCGGTCAAGCAGGAGAAGAAGAAGGAGAAGGCCGCCGAGGCCGCCCGCCTCAAGGGCAGCAAGGCCGACCCCGCCGAGGTCCGGGTACGGGTCCTCAACGGCGGCGCGGTCGCCGGTTCCGCGCAGGAGACCCTCAACTGGCTGCAGCTCGAAGAGGGCGTCACGAAGTCCGAGAACGCGGGTAACGCCGGAGCGACGCTGAAGAAGACAACCGTCGAGTACGCTCCCGACCAGGCCGATCAGGCACGCAGGCTCGCCGATCTCATGGGCCTGTCCGGATCGGCCATGAAGCCGGGCAAGAGCGTGACCAACTCCCAGGGTCTTCCTGCGATCACGCTGACCCTCGGTGAGGACTTCAAGGGGGCCGGGGTCTCTCTGACCACTCCGTCGACGGCGCCGGAGGACGTCGAGAAGTCCACGGCGGACAAGGTCGAGTGCGCCAAGTGACCTAACAGGTCCGTCCTACGTCTCACAGGGCGTAGGACGGACCTGTGTCAGGCGCAGGGTGGGGAGGCAGGAACATGGCGCAGAGCAGTGTGCGTGGGGAGGGGGCTCGTCCACGCGCCTCGCATGCGGGGGAACGAAGCCGAAGTGACGATTCCGCACGGACGGAAGAACCGGGCGGCGGCGACGCGCAGGCACGGCGGGTACCACGGGCGCGGACCGCGTCGGGCGGCAACGGTGGCGACGACGGCGGGGACGGCGGCAGACGGGCGAGGCGGCGGGGCGGCAAACCCCGGCGCATACTCCGGTGGTTCGCGCTGGTCCTCGCGGTGCTGATACTCGGGACGGCCGGCGCCGGATACCTCTACTACCGCCATCTGAACGGCAACATAGACAAGGGCAAGCGCAACAACGGCGAGTCGGACGTCAAGAAGACGGAGCCCAACGCGGCCGGTCAGACGCCGCTGAACATCCTGTTGCTCGGCTCCGACAGCCGCAACTCGAAAGAGAACGTGAAGCTCGGCGGCAGCAGGGACCAGGTGGGCAGCAAGCCGCTGGCCGACGTCCAGATGCTGGTGCATGTCTCCGCGGACCGCAAGAGCGCCTCCGTGGTGAGCATCCCGCGCGACACCCGGGTGAACATCCCCGAGTGCGAGGACCCCGAGACCGGGGAGACGTACCCGGCGACGAACAACATCATCAACATGTCGCTGCAGCGCGGCGGGGCCGGCTGCACGCTGGCCACCTGGCAGAACCTCACCGGGGTCTACATCGACCACTGGATGATGGTCGACTTCGGCGGCGTGGTGAAGATGGCGGACGCCATCGGCGGTGTCGAGGTGTGCGTGGAGCAGAACGTGTGGGACCGTCCGCTGCCGGGCGTCCCCGGCGGTTCCGGTCTGAAGCTGGAGGCGGGCAGCCACAAGATCAAGGGGAAGCAGGCCCTGCAGTGGCTGCGCACCCGGCACGCCTTCGAGAGCGACCTGGGCCGTGCCAAGGCGCAGCACATGTACATGAACTCGATGATCCGCACGCTGAAGGGCCAGAACGCCTTCACCGACAGCGGCAGGCTGATGGGCCTGGCCGAGGCGGCCACCGACTCCCTTGAGGTCTCCGAGGAGATCGGTACGGTCAAGAAGCTGTACGACCTGGGGATGAAGCTCAAGTCCGTGCCGATGGACCGCTTCACGATGACGACCATGCCCACGGTGACGGACCCGCAGAACCTGAACCACCTGGTCCCCAAGCCCACGGACGCGGACAAGGTGTGGTCGATGATCCGCGACGACATCTCCTTCGACAAGGGCGGCAAGAGCGGCAAGGACGGCAAGGGCAAGAGCGGTGCGTCCGCGAGCCCGGCGGCGACCGGACCCGCCGCGGCGCCCGCCGAGGGGCTGGCCGTCACGGTCGTCAACGGCACGGCGGGCGAGGACAGCGAGCTGGCGCCGGTGAGCAGCCGGGCCACGGCGATCGCGGGTGCCCTGCAGGGCAAGGGGTTCGCCAAGGCCACCGCGAGCGCGCAGCCCGATCCCAGCTCGCGGACGCAGGTCACGTACCCGAAGAGCTCGGGGGCGCAGGGCCGGGCGAACGCGCTGTCCGTGGCCGAGGCCGTCGGTGTGCCGAGCGGTCAGGTACGCGCCACGGCCGATGCCGTCACCACCACGCTGACCATCGGCAGTGACTGGCGGGAGGGCACGGCCTATCCGAAGCAGTCCACTCCGAAGGCGGGTGACCTGCCCGAGAGTGCGGACGCCCTCAGCGGCTCCAAGAAGGACGCCTGCATGCCCGTGTACAAGCCGTACCGGTACTGAGTCCGGCCGCCGGACCGGCGAGGGGCCACCAACCGGTGAGGGGCGGCCAACCCCCACACAAAGCCCGCGGGTGGGGGCCCGCGGGGGTTGGGGGGGGCCCTGGTGAGGGGTCGCGCAGCCCCCCGCGGGGGCGGGGCCCGAAA
>NZ_JBHWZP010000473.1:0-5525 GCF_042728395.1 Streptomyces sp. NPDC060205 | reverse complement strand
GGCTCGACAAGCTCGAGTCGATCCCGGGCTGGCGTGCCGCGCTGTCGAACGACGAGATGTTCGGGCAGCTGCGCGACGTGGGCGCGCAGGTCCGCGGCGAGCCGGTGGGCCCCCGCAGGCGGGCAGACAGACAGACAGGTCAGGTTCCGGTGAGGCTGATGGCGATGTCCGTGACGTTCAGCGGGAACTGGCCGACGGGCGTCGGCTCGCCGGTGAGGACGTCGACCTGGTAGAAGAACGGGGTCTCGGCGCCGTACGGGGTGAGCGAGGCGAAGGCGGTGTTCGAGACCGTCTTGCCGTTGCTCAGGGTGCTGTAGATGTCCAGGCCCGCGTCCGTACCGGCGTCGAAGCCGAGGAGGCCGGTCGGGACGAGGGTGCCCGCGTTGGGCGGCGACTGGATGACGACCTGGTCGTTGTACGTGTCGATGTCGAACAGGGTCGTCGCGGTGGAACCGACCTTGTCGTTGTTCGTGTAGCCGGCCGCGGTCACGCCCTGGGCGGCCGTGGTGAGCGGCGGGACGGTCAGCGCGGTGTCGGCGACCGTCGTGCCGTCGTTCAGGTTGTGCCGCAGGTTCTGGCCGTAGTTGCTGATCACCCGCAGCCGGTCGGCCGCCGGGTTGAAGTCGATGTCGAAGACGGTGCCGTAGAGCGCGACCGCGAGCTGGGAGACCTTGGTGACGACCACGTCGACGGTCGTCGGCGGGAACGTGATCGTGTAGATCCCGCCCTTCTCCCCGACGCCGTACAGGAGGCCGTTCTGCACGCGGAAGTCGATCCCGATGAGCTTGGTGTCGCCGACGAGTCCCTTGATGGTCTTGACCCAGTTGAGGGTCGTCGGGTCGTCGGTCAGGAACGTGGCCATCGTGGTGCCCGTGCCGAAGATCCCGTACGCCCGCAGGCTGGGAGTGGCGTCGGGGGCGGCGGAGCTGGAGCCGGGCGCGCTCAGCGTGAGCGCGGTCGCCGCGGACATGACCGCTACCGCCGCCGCGATTCTCTTCTTGACCGCTGCTTTCATTGTTTTCCCCTCCGTTTGACCCGTACGGAACAATTCCGCTGCGCGGTCTCCATTAAGCCCAGGCGGGATCGGCCCGACAAGCCGATCGGGTCACAAGAAGGGGCGGATCAAGGAACTTTGCGCACTGTGACAAAGGCGCCGCCGGTAAATCCTTCATCGATTCACCCGGAGTGATAAACGCCCGTCCGGATTTCATCTTCCGGCACCTTGGCCTGCGATGGCATGCTCATGCCTATGGGGAGCCTTTTCGCCGAGCTGGCCCGGCAGGCGTCGGCCAACGCGCGCCGCGAGGTCGAGACGTACGTGCGCGAGATCCCGGAACTCGGGTCGCTGGACGCGAACTCCCGGGCCAGGTCCGAGACCCTGGAGTACTCGGTGTGGTTCAGGCGCCGCACGCTCGAACTGGCCCCGGTCAACGGCATGCTGACCGACGCCGACCTCGACTACATCGCCTCCATGGGCGAGGCGCGGGCCGGGGCCGGAATGTCACTGGATTCACGGCAACGGGTCCTGCGCGTGCACACCGAACTCATGCTGCGCGAGATCAACGAGGCCACGGAGGCCCAGCGCGGCGGCGACGTCGACGAACTCATGCGCATCATGGGCTGGTTCGCCCCGCAGGGCGAGCGCGGCATCGGCGCCTACCGGCAGGGATTCGTGACGGCGATGCGACGCCGGCTGCCGTACGTCGAACAAGTCGGGCTGCTGGCACGGGCATTGCTGGCCGAGGACCCCATCGCGGCGGAGCTCGCGCTGCTCACGGGCCTCGAACTGGCCGAGTACTACGAGGTGACGGTGGTCCGGGTGCCCGACAGCCCTGCCGGCGACCGTGGTCCGGAGAGCGGGATCGACACGCTGGCGAAGACCCACCGGGTGCCCGTCACCTGGTGTCCGGAGCGCGGGGGCGGGGGCGGTGAGCTGATCGCTCTGGTGCCGGGGGACGAAGCCGGCACACCGACGGCCGATCTCCTCGGGGATGTCGCCCGGGAGATCGGGCGTCTGTGTGCCGTCGGGACCGCCGGTGCGCCGCTGTCCGGGCTGGCCGGGGCGCTCGACCGGGCCCGCCGGATCAGCAGGGCGGCCCCCCTGCGGCGTACGTCCGCGCGATTGCGGGCGCACACGACGGCGGACGTCTTCGTCGAACTCGCCGTCGCCGAGGTGCCGTTCGTCGACGACTGGCTCCGGGGGGTGGCCCGGAGCCTCGCATCCGGCCCGGACCTCCTCCTGACCCTCGACGCGTACTACCGCCACGACATGAACCGCGGTGCCACGGCCGAAGCCCTCAACGTCCACCCGCGCACCCTGGACTACCGCCTGCGCCGGGCCAGGGAACTCACGGACATCGACCCGGGCTCGACGCGGGGCGTCCGCGTCCTCAGCGCGGTCGTCAGCCGGAGCCTGTCGGGAGCCTGGCGGTGACCGGTCCGGTCTGCCGATGACTACTCTGCCGATGACCGGTCAGCCGGTGACCTCGAAGGCGGCGGCACGGGACACGAACGCCGTGCCGCCGTCCTCGGCCGTGGCCAGCGCGGAGACGTGCCAGGTCCCCCGGTCGAGCTCGGCCGCCTCCTTCTCGGTGACCTTCAGCGTGTAGGTGCAGCGGGACGTCTCGTCCGACGTGCTCCGGCACTCGGCGCCGTCCACGGACCGCAGCTCCGCCTCCGTCGGGTCGAGCTTCGAACTGGCGGGCCAGGCGACGACCTTGAGGCCCTTGACGCCGGAGTCGTCCCGCACGTCCGTGGTGAACGTCAGGGAGCCCGCGCCGCTGCCGGTCGGAGCCGTGTACCGGGCCGAGCTGTCGCTCAGGGCCGGTGCGGAGGAGGACGAGGCCATGGCGAACCCGCCGGCGGCGATTGCGCCCACGACGACGACAGCGGCGAGCGACGAGATGAGAATGCGCTTAGACATGGATATCCCCCTGAATTGAACTGCGTCGAATTGCATTGCGATAGTGATGACTATTGCGATCGCGATGGTGATGGCGATGGCGATTGCGTCGAGTCTGAGCGGTACGCGCATTCCCGTCGGCGGGTTCGCTCCGGCGTGTTCTCCTCGGTGGGCCGCCGCTCTCTCGATGTGTCCAAGATTAGGTCCGGGGGCGTCTCATGGTCGTCCCGCTGCCGGATGATTGCCGTCCCCGTGGATCTCCACCCCTGGTAAGAGACGGAAATCCACCCCCCGCTGCCGGACGGCGCAGCGCTGTCCGTCGTGTCCGTCGTGTCCGTCGCGTTCGGGGCGCTGGTCAACGCGCTCGTCATCGGCTGGTGCGCCCGCGCGCTGCGCCGGGGCGGGAAGGGGTACGACCCGGTGGCTTGAACCTCCTCGGATTCCGTACCCGTTCTCCTCGTCCTCACCTCGCAGGCCTGGACCAACACCGGACCATCCCTCATGATGACGCTGCCATGACAACGTAGTCCTCGGGATGGTGACCGTGCGCGGATCCTTCGGCTGGACGACCCTGGCCGCCGTACTTCTCCTGGTGCCCCTCGCTTCCGGCCCCGCTCAGGCCGCCTCGGCCGGTCCGGCGCCCGCCGCCCCGGAGGCCGTCACGGCCGCGGCGGACTGGGCGGCCCCGCTCAGTACGCGGGGCCGCTGGATCGTCGACGCGAACGGCGACCGCTTCAAGCTGCGCTCCGGCAACTGGCACGGCGCCAGCGGCACGTGGAACGGCTCCGGCAACGTGGACGACGACGCCGGCCATCACGCGGGCGAGAACTCCGGGCGGATACCCCTCGGCCTGGACCGGGCGCCCATGGCCGAGATCGTCGCCGGATTCCAGGAGATCGGGATCAACAGCATCCGGCTGCCCTTCTCCAACGAGATGGTCCACGACAGCCGACCCGTCACCGACGACGCCGTCGCCGCCAACCCCGGACTCCGCGGAAAGACGCCGCTCCAGGTGTACGACGCCGTGATCGGCGCACTCACCGGCGCCGGGCTCGCGGTGATCCTCAACAACCACACCAACACGACCCGTTGGTGCTGCGGGGTCGACGGCAACGAACGCTGGAACGCGAGCCAGTCCGTCCAGACCTGGGAGGACGACTGGCTCTTCATGGCCCGCCGCTACAAGGACAACAAGCGGGTCGTCGGCGCCGACCTCTACAACGAGGTGCGCCGCAACGTCTGGGACGACCCCAACTGGGGCCTCGGCGACGACCACGACTGGTTCGCCGCCTCCCAGCGCGTCGGCGACCGCATCCTCACCGAGGCCAACGCCGATCTCCTCATCGTCGTCGAGGGCATCAACTGGACCGGCATCCCCGTCGACGGCTTCGCGCACGGCCGCCCCACCCTGGAACCCGTACGCAACCTGTCCCACACCCTCGTCGACTCCGGCAAGCTCGTGTACTCCGCCCACTTCTACGACTACACGGGCCCGAACCACAGCGGCGCCACGGGTACGGGCGAGACCACCGACCCCCGCTACCGCGACTTCAGCCCCTCCGAACTCATCGACGTACTGAACCGCCAGGCCTTCTTCGTCACCGCCGAACAGGACCAGCACTTCACCGCGCCCGTCTGGATCAGCGAGTTCGGGGTGGGCGGCCGGGCGGAGACGAACGCCAAGGCGCGGGCCTGGTTCGAGAACTTCGTCGACCACCTCGTGCGCACCGACGCCGACTTCGCGTACTGGCCGCTCGTCGGCTGGCACGAGAACCGCACCGGCAACGGCTGGGCCCTGCTGCACTGGGACGCGGCGGGCCACCGCATGGGCGTGTACGACGGCGACGACTGGCGGGCCGCGGCGTGGAGCCGGCTCGTGGGAGCCACCGGGCGCACCGGGCAGGTCGCGCCTGTCACGGAGTGGTCGATGCTCAGCCCCGACCACGGGGACTTCATCGCCTCGCGGCGCATGCGGGGGGTGCCCGACTTCGACTCGGGCGCCCGCAAGGCCGTCTGCCCCGACGGACAGCGGCTGCTCGGGCTCGCCCATACGGGCAACCGGGGGTTGTGCTCCGACGTGACCACCGGGCCACTGGCGAACGCGGCCGGGGCGCCCGAGGTCGTCAAGGACGAGCGGTACGTGCCGCCGGGCGGGGACTGGGCGTCCGGGTACACCAAGCTGCAGTGTGCCGACGGGCGGTTCGTGGCCGGGTACGCCGTACGGGGCGCTGCGGTGTCGTCCGTGCTGTGCGCTGCCGCGCCGGCCGGGGTGATCAGCGGTACGGCGGGTCGTACGGTGTGGTTCGACCGGGGCGACAACCGGGGCTCGGCCCCCAAGGGCGGGGACTTCGCCAACGGGCGGTACAAGGGGCAGTGTGCGGATGACGAGTACGTGGCGGGTGTCGCGTACACGGGCCGCATCGGGTCGTCCCGCACGCCGGACGCGCTCCTCTGCCGAAAGCTCCGCTGACCGTCGCATGTTCGGGTGCGGCCCGGTGGGGGTTGCCCGCGCAGTTCCCCGCGCCCCTGAAAGACCGGGCTGGCCGCCGCGCCCCGTGCGGCTCAAAGCCAAAAGACTGCGCAGTTCCCCGCGCCCCTGATGGGGCGCAGCCCCTCTTAGGCG
>NZ_JBHWZP010000472.1:0-5535 GCF_042728395.1 Streptomyces sp. NPDC060205 | reverse complement strand
GTCGTCCGGGGGCCCTTCGGCGATTACGCGGAGCGCGGCGCCCGCCGCCCGCGCGCTACGCCTTCGTCACGTCCTCGACCTCGTCCTCCGGCTCCCGCCCCGGCGTCCGCAGATCGAATCTCGTGATCGCGAAACGGAAGACCACGTAGTAGACGACCGCGAAGCACAGCCCGATCGGGATGATCGCCCAGGGTCTCGTGGCGAGGTTCCAGTTGATGACGTAGTCGATCAGACCGGCCGAGAAGCTGAAACCGTCATGCACCCCGAGCCCCCACGTCACCGCCATGGAGACACCGGTGAGCACCGCGTGCACCGCGTACAGCGCCGGCGCGATGAACACGAACGAGTACTCGATCGGCTCGGTGATCCCCGTGACGAACGAGGTCAGCGCGATCGACAGCATCAGCCCGCCGATCTCCTTGCGCCGATGCGGCTTCGCGCAGTGCGTCATGGCCAGGCACGCGGCCGGCAGCGCGAACATCATGATGGGGAAGAACCCGGACGTGAACTGACCCGCGTCCGGATCGCCCGCCAGGAACATGTTGATGTCACCGTGCACGACCGACCCGTCCGGCTTGGTGAAACTGCCGAACTGGAACCAGATGGGCACGTTCAGGAACTGGTGCAGCCCGATCACCAGCAGCGCGCGGTTGGCGATCCCGAAGACACCCGCGCCCCACGCGCCCAGACTCACCAGCCAGTCGCTGAAGTCCTCCAGACCCCGGCCGATCGGCGGCCACACCCACAGACACAGCGCGGCGAACGCGATCGCCACGAACGCCATGATGATCGGCACCAGCCGGCGGCCGTTGAAGAAGCCCAGCCAGTCGACGAGCCGCGTGCGGTGGTAGCGCTGCCAGAAGTAGGCCGCCATCAGCCCGATCGCGATACCGCCGAACACCCCCGGATTCTGGTACGTGAAGACCGCCACGGTGCCGTCCTGCGCCTGGCAGCCCGCCGCCACCGCCTTCGCCTGGTCCGCGCAGTCCTCGGGGAACTGCCGCAGCACGCTGTAGTAGACGAGAAAACCCGCCGTGGCCGCCAGCGCCGTCGAACCGTCCGCCTTCTTCGCCATCCCGATGGCCACACCGACGCAGAACAGCAGCGGCAGACCGAGCGAACCGTCGAGCAGCGCACCGCCCGCGCCCGCCATCACCTTCGAGACGTTCGTCCAGCCCAGACCGTCGGCCCCGAACACGTCCGGCTGCCCCAGCCGGTTGAGGATGCCCGCCGCCGGCAGTACCGCGATGGGCAGTTGGAGGCTGCGGCCCATCTTCTGCAGCCCCTGGAACAGATCGCTCCACCGGGAGCGCGCGGGCACGGCCGCGCTGTCGGCACTCAATGGATGTCCTCCTGCGTCCCAGGTTTGGCGGCCGCCGAAAACTGGTGTAGACCAGTCAGCGAACGATGAGCGAACGGTCCTCGCTGTCGTGATCGCCATCATTCGGCAGAGCCGACGTGGCCGCTCGCGAAGATGGGCCAACTGTGGGTTACTGCGACAAAGCGCTGCGACAAAGCGGTTCGGATCAGGGAGAAGGACATGGCCAGCAAGGCTGAGAAGATCGTCGCCGGGCTCGGTGGCATCGACAACATCGAAGAGGTCGAGGGCTGCATCACCCGGCTGCGCACCGAGGTCGTCGACCCGAGCAAGGTCGACGAGGCCGCCCTGAAGGCCGCGGGCGCCCACGGCGTCGTCAAGATGGGCACCGCGATCCAGGTCGTCATCGGCACCGACGCCGACCCGATCGCCGCCGACATCGAAGACATGATGTAACTGCCGGGACGCACGTCGACGTCCCACCCGGTCGAGGGGCCGCTTCCTTATACGGGGGCGGCCCCTCACCCGTATACGACTAGGCTCTTCGCCATGTCTCGCATCGACGGCCGCACGCCCGAACAGCTCCGCCCGATCACCATCGAACGCGGCTGGAGCAAGCACGCCGAGGGCTCCGTCCTCGTCTCCTTCGGCGACACGAAGGTCTTCTGCACCGCCTCCGTCACCGAAGGCGTCCCGCGCTGGCGCAAGGGCAGCGGCGAAGGCTGGGTGACCGCCGAGTACTCCATGCTTCCCCGCGCCACCAACTCCCGCGGCGACCGCGAGTCCGTCCGCGGCAAGATCGGCGGACGCACCCACGAGATCAGCCGGCTCATCGGCCGCTCCCTGCGCGCGGTCATCGACTACAAGGCGCTCGGCGAGAACACCATCGTCCTGGACTGCGACGTCCTCCAGGCCGACGGAGGCACCCGCACCGCCGCCATCACCGGCGCGTACGTCGCCCTCGCCGACGCCGTCACCTGGGCCCAGGGCAAGAAGCTCATCAAGGCCAACCGGCAGCCCCTCACCGGAACCGTCAGCGCCGTCTCCGTCGGCATCGTCGGCGGCATCCCCCTCCTCGACCTCTGCTACGAGGAGGACGTCCGCGCCGACACCGACATGAACGTCGTGTGCACCGGCGACGGCCGCTTCGTCGAGGTCCAGGGCACCGCCGAGGCCGAGCCGTTCGACCGCGACGAACTCAACTCCATCCTGGATCTGGCCGTTCTGGGCTGCTCGGAACTCGCTGTCGCCCAGCGCACGGCACTTGATACGGTCCTCGAAAGGTAAAGGACGTACCAAGAACGCCGCAGGTCGCGGGCAACCACGGCACCGGCGGTCGCGTCCTCACAGGTACGGGCGAACGGCACACCGCCGTCTCGCCCGGCCAGTACCGCACGGGGGCCCACAGGCCTACGAAACGGGGCCCTCGGGGGCCTGACACGGGAGGACCGTTCCATGGCCGCGAGCCGCCGCCGACCACGCCGTATCACCGCCGTCGCCGCAGCAGTGGCAGCCGTCGCGCTGACGGCCGGGCTCACCACCGGCTGCGACGCCGTCAACAAGGCGCTCGACTGCGTCCAGACCGCCGACACGATCGCCGACAGCGTCACCGACCTCCAGCAGGCCGTGGAGAACGCCGGCGACGACCCGACGCAGGCCGACGAGGCACTCGACTCGATCGACAAGAACCTCGACACCATCGGCGACAAGACCGACGACACCGACATCAACAAGGCCGTCGACGACCTCCAGAAGGCCGTCGGCAACGTCCGCGACTCCATCAACAACGGCGACGCGACCCCGGACATCAGCCCCGTCACCGACGCGGCGGGCGAACTGACCAAGGTCTGCACCCCGTAGCGGCACCGGCCGGCCCCGCGGGCGGCGAACGATCACGGGCGGCACGCGAACGCATGCGTCCACCTGGCTAGGGTGAGCACCATGACCCGCCTGATCCTCGCCACCCGCAACCCCGGAAAGATCACCGAGCTGAGGGCCATCCTCGCCGCGGCAGAGCTGCCCCACGAACTCGTCGGCGCGGACGCCTACCCGGAGATCCCCGACGTCAAGGAAACCGGCGTCACCTTCGCCGAGAACGCGCTCCTCAAGGCCCACGCTCTGGCCCGGGCCACCGGACTCCCTGCCGTCGCCGACGACTCCGGCCTGTGCGTCGACGTCCTCGGCGGCGCCCCCGGCATCTTCTCCGCCCGCTGGTCCGGCACCCACGGCGACGACCGCGCCAACCTCGACCTCCTCCTCGCCCAGCTCGGCGACATCGCCGACGGACACCGGGCCGCCCACTTCGCCTGCGCCGCCGCCCTCGCCCTGCCCGACGGCACCGAGCGAGTGGTCGAAGGACAGCTGCGAGGCACCCTGCGCCACGCCCCCTCCGGCACCCACGGCTTCGGCTACGACCCGATCCTCCAGCCCGACGGCGACACCCGCACCTGCGCGGAACTGACCCCAGACGAAAAGAACGCGATCAGCCACCGCGGCAAGGCGTTCCGGGAACTGGTACCGGTGGTGAGGGAACTGCTGGGCTGACAGAGCGACGGCCTGTGAACCGATCCTTCGGTTCACAGGCCGTTTGCCGTGCGGCGGAAGGGATTCGAACCCTCAAGCCGTTTCACCGGCCACAGATCCTAAGTCTGCTGCGTCAACCGTTGCGCCACCGCCGCCAGCGCATGCCATCGTACCGGTCAAGTGGGCGACGGTTGGCGGGGGTTTGTGTCCCGCGGCCCACGGGCCCCGGGACACGGGTGTCAGATCTCCAGGTCCTTGATGATCTTGGCGACGTGGCCGGTCGCGCGGACGTTGTACAGGGCCCGTTCCACCTTGCCCTCCTCGTCGACCACGATCGTGGAGCGGATCACTCCCATGTAGGTCTTGCCGTAGTTCTTCTTCTCGCCGAACGCGCCGTACGCGTCCAGGACCGTCTTGTCCGGGTCGGCGACCAGGGTGACCTTCAGGTTCTCCTGCTCGCGGAACTTGGCGAGTTTCTCCGGCTTGTCGGGGGAGACGCCGATGACGTCGTAGCCCGCGCCCGCCAGCAGGTCCAGGTTGTCGGTGAAGTCGCAGGCCTGCTTGGTGCAGCCTGGAGTGAGCGCGGACGGGTAGAAGTACACGATGACCTTGCGGCCCTTGTGGTCGGCAAGGGACACCTCGTTGCCGTCGGCGTCGGGCAGGGTGAAGGCTGGGGCGGTGTCGCCGGGCTGGAGTCGCTCGCTCATCTCGGTTCGGTCTCCTTGCGAGGTGGTGGATACGGAACGAGCGTAATGGGGGTGCCGGGCGGTGCGCGGAGGGCGAAGCTGACAGACTGTCGATCAGGTGCAGGGCCGACAGGAACCGGCCATGGACCGGCCACGGGAAGAAACGACCACGATTACGGAGGCAGCGCGTGTCGGACACGTCGAGCACGCCGGACACCAGGACTCCGGCGCAGATCGAGGCGGACATCAAACGCCGTCGCGAAACCCTCGCCGAGACGCTCGACGAGATCGGTGTGCGGGTGCACCCGAAGACCATCGTCGGGGACGCCAAGGCCAAGGTGGCGTCCAGCGTCGACCACACCCTCGGACGCGCCTACGTCGGCGTGAACCGCGTCGTCGACGACGTGAAGGGCCAGTTCGTCACGGAGGACGGGGCGCCGCGGCTGGACCGCATCGTGCCCGTGGCCCTCGTGGTGGTCGGCGTTGTCGGACTGCTCACCCTGGGCACCAGGCGCTCCGGACGCCCCGGGCGCCGCAGGCGTTGACGGGGGCCGAAGCCTTCCGTACCCCGCCCGCGTACGACTGGCGCGAAGGCAGGTAAATTCGGACCGTGAGTGCCAAGAGGACTGAGCCCAGCAGCCAGCACGACAAGCTGCCCATCCGGATGCTGCACGACCGTGTGCTCGTGCGGCAGGACGCCGCCGAGGGCGAGCGCCGCTCCGGTGGCGGCATCCTGATCCCCGCGACCGCGGCGGTGGGCCGGCGGCTCGCCTGGGCCGAGGTCGTGGCGGTCGGGCAGAACGTACGGACGGTGGAGCCGGGCGACCGGGTGCTGTACGACCCGGAGGACCGTGCCGAGGTCGAGGTGCGCGGCACCGCGTACGTGCTGATGCGCGAGCGGGATCTGCACGCCGTGGCCGCGGACCGGTTCGAGGGGTCCGAGGACTCCACCGGGCTGTACCTCTAGATCTTCAGAAACGTCGGAAGGGGCTGGTGACCATCGTCACC
>NZ_JBHWZP010000471.1:0-5555 GCF_042728395.1 Streptomyces sp. NPDC060205 | reverse complement strand
GGGGGGGCCGTCATGGTCGGGGCTATCGTCAGGGGGGCGGTCTTCGTGTGCATGTACGAGGGCGACGGCGACCCCGGGGCGGTGGCCGCGCCCACGACCTCCGTTCCCGCCGATCCGCCGTCCTCGTCCTCGGAGGCCTCGGAGTCCGCCCCGGAGCCGTCCGCCGATCCCGGCGTCGTCGTGGACGAGCTGAACGGCATCACCCTGCCGCTCCTCGACGGCTGGGCCAGACCCGAGAACGTGTCCGACACCGATGTGGTGATGACCACACCCGGGACGTACGACTGCCCGGGCGACGACGGCCTCTGCCGCCACGGCACGGTCCTCTCGCGCACGGTGACCGCGAACGACGAGAAGTCCACCGCGGCGCTCGCCCGGGACGACATCTCCGACGCGGCCGATCTGGCGTACGACCGCAACAGGGTCGACGAGCGCCCTTTCAACGGCATCACGTCCCACCGGCTGGTGGAGCAGGGCCAGGTCGCGGTCGCGGGACGCACCGGGTACTTCGTGCGCTGGCGCGTCAGGACCGAGGCGGGGCCCGGCGGTTACGTCCAGTCGATGGCGTTCCCGTCCAGCGTCGGCTCGGAGTCGCTGGTCATGGTGCGGTACGTCTTCGACGCGGGCGCGGAGGGACCGCCGCTCGCCGACATGGACCGGATCACCAAGGGGATCCGGCCCGTCGGCGACCAGGACACGGGCGGGGGCGTGGGCAGCAGCATCGGACCCACGCAGTAGCGCCCGCCCGGACGGCGCCCGCCCGGACGGCGCCCGCCCGGACGGCGCCCGGGCCAGGGCCTACAGGAACGTGTGGCCCTCGCCGCGGTACGTCGGCACCGACGCCGTCACCGTGTCGCCCTCCACGAGGTGCAGCACGTCGAACCGCTCGCACAGCTCCCCGGCCTTCGCGTGCCGGAACCACACCTTGTCGCCGATCAGCAGATCGTCGGCGGGCGAGCCGAGCAGAGGCGTCTGCACCTCGCCCGCGCCCTCCTGCGAGTCGTACGTCAGCCCCTCGGGGAGGTACGGCACCGGCAGCCGGTCGGGGCCGGGGGCGCCCGACGCCGGGTAGCCGCCGCCGAGGACGGTGACGACCCCGACTCCCGGCCGGCGCACGACGGGCTGCGCGAAGAGCGCGGCCGGACGCCCGCTGAACGACGTGTAGTTGTCGAACAGGCGCGGCACGTACAGCCCCGACCCGGCCGCGATCTCCGTCACCGAGTCCTCGGCCGCGGTGTGCTGGACACTGCCCGTGCCGCCGCCGTTCACGAACTCCAGGTCCGGCGCGACGGCCCGGACCGCCCGCACGACGTCCGCCCGGCGCTGCGCCAGCTCCTTGCGGGCCGTCGCCTGCATCAGCCGGATCGCACGCGACCGCAAAGGGCGCCCGCGCAGGTCGTCGCCCACTCCGGCGATGTGCCCCTCGTACGCCATGATCCCGACGAGCCGGAAACCGGGCCGGCGGGCGACCGTACGCGCCATGTCGGCGACCTGGGCCGCGGAGTACAGGGGCGAGCGGCGGGCGCCGACCCGGACCCGGCCGCCGAACATCTTCAGCGAGGTGTCCAACTCCAGGCAGACACGCACCTCTTCGCGTCCGCCGTCCCGGGCGTCGTCGATCAGTTGCAACTGCGCAGGGTCGTCGATCATGACGGTCACGGCGGCGGCGAGTTTGGGATCACCGGTGAGTGTCGCGTACGCGGCGCGGTCGGCGGACGGGTAGGCGAGCAGTACGTCGTCGAAACCGGAGCGGGCCAGCCACAGGGACTCGTCGAGCGTGTAGGACATGAGGCCCGCGAAGCCGTCCCGGGCCAGGACGCGTTCGAGCAGTGCCCGGCAGCGCACCGACTTGCTCGCGACACGTACGGGCTTGCCCGCCGCCCGCCGTACGAGATCGTCCGCGTTGGCGTCGAAGGCCTCCAGGTCCACGATCGCTACGGGTGCGTCAAGGTGGGCGGTGGCCCGGTCGTAACGGGCTCGGTCTGCGGCGCGGGCTGTCATGTGCGAAGCCTGCCAGACCGGATTACCGCAGGGTAGGGGGACGTTCCGGGCAGATGCCGCGGGCCCGCGGACTGGTTCCCACGGGCATGGCGTCAGCCCGTAGAGTGACGCGCACGCAAGCGGGGAACGGATCCGGAGGGGTTCCTTCGGTCAGTCTCGGTCGTCCGGGGTCGAGGAAACGGGGGGTGCATGAGCACGGAAGCGCGCCGCGCCTCCATTCCTCCGCGTCCGGCGACGCCGCCGGGGGAGCCGGCGACGGACGGCGGCCGGGAGCCGTCGGAGTGGCCCGCGGACACGCCCCCCGGACCGGATTCGCCCACACCTGCTTCCACACCGTCGCCCTCGGCTCCCGCTTCGGACCGCGCGGGCGGGGAGTCCGCCGGGAACGACTGGTTCGGGCCGCGCCGCCCTGTCGGGACGCCCCCGCGACCACGTACCACCGAGGACCCCGGGCCCCGGGAGCCCCGGGACGCCTCCTCGTCCGGGACACCGCGCTTCCCCAACCTCCGCCCCGGCGACGGCGGACAGCGCCCCGCGCCCGGGACGGCCCCGCCTCCGCAGGCTTCGTCCCGCTTCCCGGACGCACCGCCCGGCGGGACGGGCACGGTGTCCCGCGACGCGCAGCCCCGCGCTCCTCGGGGAAGCGCCGAGTGGGCGGGCGTCACGCCGCGCCCCGGCGCCGGAGCGGACGCGGCCCGCGCCGCTGCCCCACCGCGTCCGACGACGGAACCGCGTGCGCCCAGGGGAAGCGCAGCGTGGTCGAGCGCCTCCTCGGCACAGTCCCCGTTGCCTTCCGCCGCGCGTCCGGCGGACGAAGCGGGTACGCGGCCGGGTCCGGGCACGACTCCCGGGCGGCCCCCGCGTCCCGACCAGCAGGATTTCCCGCTCCGCCCCGCGAACGAACCCGGCTCCCCGTCAACTCCCCGACGCCCCGAGGCCCCACCGCGCCCCACAACGGCCCCCCGCCCCACAACGCCGCCCCGCCCCACGACGACACCGCGAGCGACCGACGGCGACACCGTGCAGCGTCCCGTCTCCGGCGGGGCCGGGCCCGGAGCGCCTGCTGGCGACAGCACGCAGTGGCCCGCTGCGGCCCCGGCCCGTCCCGCGGGCGCGCCTGGAGCGGTCGGCGGCGGTTATGCGCAGCGGTCCGGTGCGGAGCGGGGCGAGTCCCGTGCGGCCGGTGGCGACACCGAGCAGCGGTCCGTCTCCGGCGGGGCCGAGCCCGGAGCGGCTGGTGGCGGTTATGCGCAGCGGTCCGGTGCCGAGCGGGGCGAGTCCCGTGCGGCCGGTGGCGCCTCCGGGCCGCGCCCCGAGCGGGGGCAGTCCCGTGCGGCCGGTGGTGGCGTCGGGCAGGGGGCCGGGCCAACGGTGCGGGGTTCTGCGCCGCAGGCCGTGCCCGGGGCCCATCAGCCCTTCGGGGGGCGGGGCGCGGCGGCCGTGCGGGCTTCGGCGGAGACCACGACCCGGTTGCGGCCCGTGCCCGCCGAGCCCGTGCCCGCCGAGTCCGCGCCGGCTGGGCCTGTTCCGGTGCCACCGCTCACGGCCCCGTCCGGCAGGGCGATGTCCGGGGTCGGTGAGCCGTTCATCGGGGAGTCCTTCACCGGGGAGCCCTTCGCGGGTGCGGTCCGGCACGCGCCCGCACCCCCCGCCGAGCCGCCGCTCAGGCCGTTCGTGTCCCTCGCGGAGCCGGACACGTACGACGCCGACACCGCCCGGGTGCGCCCGACGGGCCCCCGGCGGCGCAGCAGCGTGGCCGCCGCCGCGGCCTGCGTGGTGCTGGGGCTCGGGCTCATCGGCGGTGCGCTGACGGGGAGTTGGCTCACCGGGGACAGCTCGGCCGGATCCGGGACGCCGGACGCGTTCACTGCGGCCGGCGACTTGTGGCACAGCGTGCCCGTCGACGAACTCTTCCCGCCCACGGTCAAGGGCGACGGCGCGGGCCCCGGCGGCTCCGACCGCACCTGGACCCGTGTCGCCGTCGCCCCCGACAGCGGCTGCGGCGACGCCTTCGACCCGCTCCTGCAGAAGGCCCTCGCGCCCGCCGGCTGTCTGCGCCTGCTGCGGGCCACGTACACCGACGCGACCCGCAGCCACGTCACCACGGTCGGCCTGCTGTTCACGAAGGCCGACTCCGCCGCCATGGCCGTACTGCACCGCCGTTTCGAGGAGCAGAAGCTCGGCAGCAGGCGCGACCTCATGCCCCGTACGTACGCGGCGAAGGGCACCGCCGCCGAGGGCTTCGGCGACGGCCAGCGCGCGTCATGGACCCTGTCGGTCCTGACCGACGCCCCGGTCGTCACCTACGCGGTCTCCGGCTTCGCCGACGGCCGCCCCGTCACCGAGCCGCAGCCCGCCGCGGACGCGATGAGGGCGGGCGCCACCACCGTGCCCGCCCAGGCCGGCCTCGGCCACGACGCGAAGGGCCTCGCCGACCGCGTCGAGCGGAGTCTGCGCAAGACCGTCGACTCGGCCACGGAGAAGCCCTCATGAGCCGCAGGGCGCCCCGCGGACGGGGCCTGCTGGTCGCTGCGCTGGCCGCGGGTCTCGCCCTCCTGCCCTCCACCGCCGCCCACGCCGACGGCATCCGCGCCAAGCAGTGGGCGCTGGAGGCGATGCACACGACCGAGGCGTGGCGGACGACGAAGGGCGCGGGCATCACCGTCGCCGTCCTCGACACGGGCGTCGACGACGAACACCCGGACCTCGCGGGCAACGTCCTGGCAGGCAAGGACATGGTCGGTTTCGGCGCGGGCCGCGGAGACCGCCCCTGGGCCCGGCACGGCACGGCGATGGCCGGCATCATCGCGGGCCACGGACACGGCTCGGGCAACGACGACGGAGTCATGGGCATCGCCCCCGAGGCGAAGATCCTCCCGGTCCGCGTGATCCTCGAAGACGGCGACTCGGCCCGCAGCAAGGCCCGCAACACCCGCGGCAACGCCCTCGCCGAAGGCATCCGCTGGGCCGCGGACCACGGCGCCGACGTCATCAACCTCTCCCTCGGCGACGACTCCAAGTCGGCCCACCCGGAGCCCGCCGAGGACGCCGCCGTGCAGTACGCCCTGAAGAAGGGCGCCGCCGTCATCGCCTCGGCCGGCAACGGCGGCGAGAAGGGCGACCACATCTCCTACCCGGCGGCCTACCCGGGCGTGATCGCCGCGACCGCCGTCGACCGCTACGGGACCCGCGCCTCGTTCTCCACCCGCCGCTGGTACGCCACGGTCAGCGCCCCCGGCGTCGACGTGGTGATAGCCGACCCGGACCGGAAGTACTACGAGGGCTGGGGCACGAGCGCCGCCTCGGCGTTCGTCTCCGGGGCCGTCGCCCTGATCAAGGCCGCCCACCCCGGGCTGTCCCCGGCGCAGATCAAGGACCTCCTTGAGGACACGGCCCGCAACGCACCCTCCGGCGGCCGTGACGACTCCCTGGGATACGGCTTCGTGGACCCGGCCGCCGCCCGCAAGGCGGCGGCGGGGCGGAAGCCCGGGGACCAGAGGGCGGCGGCCCCCACCGACCACTACGTCCGCAAGGGCCCCCACACCCCCCAGGAC
>NZ_JBHWZP010000470.1:0-5597 GCF_042728395.1 Streptomyces sp. NPDC060205 | reverse complement strand
CCCCTAGGTACCTAGGGGCGCGGGGAACTGCGCAAAAGGGGGCGAGGGGGCGTAGCCCCCATGTGTGGACGGGGATGGGTAGGGGCGGCGGGGGCGGAGTATCTGGCAGGTCAGGGGGTCTGGGGCTGGGGGAGGTGTTGGGTTGTCCACCGTTCGAAGGGGGTCAGCTTGATGCCGAAGTCGCGGGCGTACTGGGGGCGGGCCGGCTGGCCCACCACGTTCAGGCGTTCGTGCGAAGCCCCCATCGGCGGCATCCCCGCGGCCAGCGCCTCCGCCTCCGTCATGTCCGGCGCGGACAGCCGCGTACCCAGAGCCGCGGAGAGGATCTCGGCGATCCGCGCCATCGACAGGTAGTCGCTGGCGAGTTCCAGCTCGACGCGGTCGAACCGTTCCGGCGCGGCGACGGCCGCGGCAGCCGCCACACCGATGTCGTCCACCGCGGCGAGGGACAGACGCGTCGTGGGCTTGAGCACGCTCACGATGCCGCCCTCGACACCGCGCGGGAACAGGAACCGCATCGAGGGCAGGAAGTTCTCCATGAAGAAGCCCGGCTTGAGCAGCGTCCAGCGGGGGAAGCCCGCTGCACGAAGCCGGTCCTGGATCTCCCGCTTGGCCTCCAGCGTGGCCGCCGTCGACGCCCACCGGCCCTCGGCCCAGCCGGGGTCCTCGGTGTGCTGACCGGCACCGCTGACGGAAGTGTGCACGAACTGCGGCACCCCGGCCGCCCGGACGCCCTCGATGAGGTTGACGCCCTGCCGTACCTCCCCGTCGAAGTCGAAGCCGTCCTGCGTGATGCCGGGCATCTGTACGGAGAAGACCGCGCGGGCGCCTTCCGCGGCGCGCGTCACGGAAGCGCGGTCGTGGAGATCGCCGGTGACGAGCTCCGCGCCGAGCGCCTCGACGGCCTTGGCGCGGGCCGTGGCCGGGTCGCGTACCAGGGCTCGTACGGGGATCCCCGCCGAGAGCAGGGCGCGGGTGGTCGCGCCGCCCTGTCTGCCGGTGGCGCCCGTGACCAGGACGGGTGCGAAGTCTGAACGGGTGTTCTCGGGCATGCGGGCGCTCCTCCGAGGTGCTGGCGCATCAAAACGGCGGGGCCCGCCGTTTCCTCTTCGCCTAAGATATGGCGGGGCCCGCCATTTGACAAAGCACGAGGTGAGATCCGATGCCCGACCATCAGCGCGCCGACGCGAGGCGCAACTACGCGCGCATCCTCGCGGTGGCCGAGGAGGAGGTCGCCGCGCACGGGGCGGACGCGTCCCTGGAGCAGATCGCGCGCACCGCGGGGGTCGGCTCCGCCACGGTCCGCCGGCACTTCCCCACGCGTCGCGCACTGCTGGAGGCGGTGTCGCGGACCCGGATCGAGGCGCTCTGCGTGCGCGCCGGGGAACTGACGGACCGGGGTGACAGCAGGGACGCCCTGCTGGAGTGGATGGGCGACGTCGTCGCCTACTGCGTCTCCGCCCGGGGGCTGGCCGCCGCGCTGACGTACGACGGCTCTCCCGCCGACCCGGTGCACGAGAACTCCTGCTCAAGGTCGTTGGAGGAGGCGGGGGTTCCGCTCCTCCGGCGCGCCGTGCGGGACGGCGCGGTGACGGCGGACGTCACGGTCGCCGACCTGATCACCCTCGCGGTCGGCATCGTGCTGGCCACGGAACACCACCGCGACCCGGCGCCGGAGGCGGACCGGCTGTTTCGGTTGGCCGTGGTGGGGCTGAGTCCGCTGGGTTGAGCCCGCTGGGGTGAGCTGCGGGTCGGGTGGTCGGGGCCGCGGGAGCGGGGTGCACGGTCCGGGCCGCGTAAGTTTGCGCCAAAATTGCTGACAATTTTGTGGGCGATTCGCTCGGTATGGCGACGGAGCAGGCAGGACGGGGGTGTCCGGGCCGGTGGCCGGTTCCCCGCGCTGTGGTCTCCGGGGCAGGGGAAGTCCTCAGGAACGGCTGGTGCACTGAGTGCTTCGAGCCGTGCTGGAGGACAGGAGACGGACGTGAAGCGCAGAGCAGTGGTCATGGGGGCAACCGCGGCGACCGTGGGGACGGCGGTCGGGTACGGTCCCGGGGCGCGGGCCGCCACGCAGGGTCGGCGGGCCGGGGCCGGGGCGGGGCTCGGGGCGGGGGCTACGGCGGATCTGGTCTTCGATCCGGACGCCTACGCCGAATCCACCCTCACCATCAAGGACACCGGCGGCGTCGCCCACGAGGTCGTGTACCGCTTCTACAAGGTCGCCTCCTACGTGGCCCGGCCGGTCGACGCGGCCTACCAGTCCCTGAACGTCAGCGTGCCGGTACGGATCGACGGCACGGCCGTCGACGCCACGGACGCGCCGATCCTCCTCGCCAACGGCATCGGCGGCTACCTGCCGTCGTCCGTGGCGGACAACACCGGCATCGTCGCGTCCGGGATGGGCGGCGGCACCAGCCGCCAGGCGCTCGCGCTCGCCGCCGGGTACGTCGTCGTGGAGCCCGGGGCCCGCGGCCGTACGCTCGTCGACGCCTCCGGGGTCTACTACGGCACCGCGCCGGCCGTCATCGTCGACCTCAAGGCGGCCGTGCGGTACTTGAAGTTCAACAAGGGCCGCGTACCCGGCGACGTACGGCGGATCGTCTCGTCTGGGGTCAGCGCGGGTGGTGCCCTGTCCGCGCTGCTCGGCGCGTCCGGTGACAGTCCGCTCTACGACCCGTACCTGAAGGCGATCGGCGCCGCCGACACGAGCGACGCGATCTTCGCCGCCGGGGCCTGGTGCCCGATCACCGACCTCGAACACGCCGACATGGCGTACGAGTGGTGCTGGGGCGCCAACCCGCTGAGCGGCGGCGCGCAGGTCGATCCGACCGTCTCCGGGGAGCTGAGGGCCGCGTACGCCGAGCACCTCGCCTCGCTCGGGCTACGGGCGAAGGGCTTCGGCGCCCTCACCGCGCGCAACCTGGACGCGTACCTGCTGAGGACGCATCTGGAGCCGTCGGCCACGCGGTACCTCGCGGCGCTGCCGGACGCGGACCGGGCCGCCTATCTCGCCGCGAACCCCTTCATCACCTGGACCCCGGGCGGTGTTCCCGGTGGCGGCTCGGGCGGGCGGGCCACCTTCTCCTGGGACGGCTTCCTCACGCATGTGGGCGCCCGGAAGAAGAACGCGCCGTCCTTCGACGGTTTCACCCTGGCCACCCCCGAGAACAACCTGTTCGGCACGGGGACCACCAAGGCCCGGCACTTCACGCTCTACAGCCTGCGGCACGAGAACGGCGACAGCGCCCGCCTGGACGCCGACCTCCCCGCGAAGCTCGACCTGATGAACCCGATGCACCACCTCGTCGACAACCTCAACCACCACCGGGCGAAGCACTGGTGGATACGCCTCGGCACCAAGGACACCGACACCTCGCTGTCGGTCGCCGGCAACCTCTCCGCGCGGCTCACGAGCCTGGGTGACGACGTCGACACCGCGTACTACTGGGACGCCGGGCACGGCGCCGACCAGGATCCGGGCGCCTTCGTCGAGTGGATCGGGGAGGTCTCGGGCCACCGGCACCGGGGCCGGCCCAAGGGCTAGAGGTTTCCCATCGGCTCGATGTCCACCTTCACCGGGGTGCCCCAGATGCGCAGGACCTCGTAGTCCGTGAACTCGTGCACCAGGCGGTACGCCATGCCCGGGCGGGGGCTGCGGCGCTGTGCGGCGAGATACAGCTCGGCCTCCTGCTTGTCGCGGCGGGGCGTGCCGCACAGCTGCCAGGCCTGGCCAGTCCACATCTCCGGGAGCCAGCGCTGCTGGGGCTGGGGCCGGTCGCCCCGGACGCCGTAACGGGACGTGGTGCGTTCCGTGCTCTCGTCCGGGGCCGTCGGGCGGCCCTGCGGGAAGGAGTCCTGGTACGAGTCGTTCACCTTCGAGCGGTGGGCGAGGCGGCGGCGGGTCTCGCAGAGCAGGCACAGGTCGGGGGCGTCCTTGTCCACCGGGCCCGTGGGGTGCTCCGTGCAGCGGGTGGTGGGGGCGGCGGTGGTGACGGTCTCGTCCAGGAGGTCCAGGGCGCGCTTCAGATCCGCCTTCACCTCATGGAGCTTGGCGTCGGGGATCTCGGTGGAGAGGGCGTCTCCGTGCTCGCCCAGCACGCGGAGGGCTCTGCCCAGGGCGGTCAGTTGCGCGTGGTTCACGGTCTTGGGGTCCCTTCCCGGTTGGCTCCACCAGCGTCGCATGAGGCACTGACAGTGTGGGGGGCGTGGGGTGCGCGGAGGGGGGGTGTCGGGTGCGGGTCCGGTGGGGGCTGGTCGCGCAGTTCCCCGCGCCCCTAGAAGATTGCGCCGTTCCCCGCGCCCCTTGATAGCCGCCTGCCGCTCAGGGCTGGTGGGTTGTTGCCAGGGCTTCTCGTAGGTGGCCGTTCGTTGCTTTGAGGAGGTGGGCGGCCGTGGGGGCGTCCACAGTGCCCAGGATCGTGAGGATGGCGTTCTTGACCTCGCCGTCCGTCGCGGCCAGTGCCGCCTCGATCTCCTCGTCGGAGGCACCCGTGGCGAGCGCGACGATACGGCGGGAACGCGCCCGCAGCTTCTCGTTCGAGGCGCGTACGTCGACCATCAGGTTCCCGTACGTCTTGCCCAGGCGGATCATCGTGATCGTCGAGAGCATGTTGAGGACGAGCTTCTGCGCCGTGCCCGCCTTCAGCCGGGTGGAGCCCGTGAGCAGTTCCGGGCCCACCACGACCTCGATGCCGTGCTCGGCCGCCGCCGCCAGCGCGCTGTCCGCGTTGCAGGACAGGCCGACCGTGAGGGCGCCGAGCGCGCGGGCGTGCTCGACGGCCCCGATCGCGTACGGGGTGCGGCCCGAGGCGGAGACGCCGACGACCGTGTCGTCCGCCGTGAGGCCCAGCGCGGACAGGTCCGCGACGGCCAGTTCCGCGGAGTCCTCCGCCCCTTCGGCCGACGTCGTCATCGCGGCCGGACCGCCCGCGATCAGTCCGACCACCTCGGCCGGGTCCGTGTTGAACGTCGGCGGGCACTCCGACGCGTCCAGCACGCCGAGCCGTCCGGCGGTGCCGGCGCCGGCGTAGACGAGCCGGCCGCCGCGTCCCATGCGTTCCGCGATGGCGTCGATCGCGGCCGCGATGTTCGGCAGCTGCGCGGCGACGGCGGTCGGCACGGTGGCGTCCTCACCGTTCATGATCTTCGCGATGTCCAGCGTCGGCAGTCGGTCGATGTCGGAGTGCTCCGGACGGAACGCCTCCGTGGTCAGGCCCTCCAACTCGGCCCGCACACTGCGGTATCCGGAGGACGAGGGGGCGTCGGTGGCGTCGGCGCTTGAGGTCATGTACGGCGACTCTTTCTGGTGCGGGCGGGCTCTCGGGGGCGCGGGAACGGC
Organism: Streptomyces sp. NPDC060205; assembly: GCF_042728395.1. Taxonomy (NCBI): domain Bacteria; kingdom Bacillati; phylum Actinomycetota; class Actinomycetes; order Kitasatosporales; family Streptomycetaceae; genus Streptomyces; species Streptomyces sp. NPDC060205. Next base: position 259 of record NZ_JBHWZP010000470.1, on the reverse strand, counting down.
GCAGTCTGTTGTCTTGGGCTTTCAAGGGGCCGCGGGGAACGGCGCAGTCCTTTCGTCTTTCAGGGGCGGGGAGAACGGCGCAATCTTCTGCTTTCAGGGGCGCGGAGAACGGCGCGATCTTCTGCTTCCAGGGGCGCGGGGAACGGCGCAGTCTTCTGCTTTCAGGGGCGCGGGGAACGGCGCAATCTTTTAAGGGGCGCGGGGAACTGCGCGACCAGCCCCCACCGGCCCGCACCCGACGACGAACCCCCGCCCTCCC
>NZ_JBHWZP010000469.1:0-5627 GCF_042728395.1 Streptomyces sp. NPDC060205 | reverse complement strand
GGTTCCCCGCGCCCCCAGAAGACGAAAAGCAGGGGCGCAGCCCCGCTTTTCAGGGGCGCGGGGAACTGCGCGGCCAGCCACGTACGGCCCGCACCCGACGTCCCGGCGAACCCCCACCCCCCAGGGGCGCGGGGAACTGCGCGACCGGCCCCCACCGGCCCGCACCCGAGCGTCGTACCGTCAGTCGGTCACGTCGACCTTGCCGTTCGCCGGCGCGGCAGCCGGCGCCGCGGCCGGAGCGGCCGGCGGTGACGTGATCCTGCGCAGCAGTCCAGGCAGGTCGACCCCGGTCGTGGAGCCGAGCAGCTCCACCCCCTGCGCCACGTTGTCCGCGACCGTACGGGACAACTGACTCGCCCCGTCCGTGGAGATCACCGTCATCTTGTCGATCGCGCTGAGCGGCTCGGACGCCTTGGCGACGACCGACGGCAGCACCTCGACGACCATCTGCAGCACGGCCGCGTCGCCGTACTGCGCGAACGCGTCGGCCTTGAGCCGCATGGCCTCCGCCTCGGCGGCCCCCTTCGCCCCGATCGCCGCGGCCTCGGCCTCACCCTCGATGCGTACGGCGTCGGCGAGTGCCGCGCGGTGCGCCTTCTCGCCCTCACCGGTCAGCCGCGACCGCTGCGCGTCGGCCTCGGCCTGCTTGACCAGGGCGACCCGGCGGGCCTCCGCCTCCTGCTCGGCCTGGTAGCGCGCCGCGTCGGCGGGCTTGCGGACCTTGGTGTCCAGTTCGCGGTCGGTCAGCGCGGCCTGCCGCTGGGCGACCTTCTCCTGTTCGGCGAGGACTTCCTGGCTGCGGGCGGCCTGGGCGAGCGGTCCGGCCGCCGCGGCACGGGCCGCCGCCTCGTCCGTCTCGGCCTTGATCTCGGCGGTCTTGAGCGCGAACGTCCGCTGGGCGATCGCGATCTCCTCCTCGGCCTTCAGCCGGGCCTGCTCGGCGGCGCGCCGGGCGACGGCCTCCGCGATGTCGGCCTCCTGCCGGGCGCGGGCGGCCTCGGGCCGGCCGAGGTCCTCCAGGTACGAGCCCTCGGTGGTGATGTCCTGGATCTGGAAGGCGTCGAGCACCAGGCCCTGCCCGGACAGGCTGGCCTCGGCCTCCTCCGCGACCTGCCCGGCGAACGCGGCACGGTCGCGGATGATGTCCTCCACCGACATGCGGCCCACGATGGAGCGCAGCGCGCCGGAGAGCACTTCCTGGGTGAAGCCGACGATGCCGTTCTGCTGCATCAGGAACCGCTGGGCGGCGGCGCGGATGGAGTCCTCGGTGCCGCCGACCTTGACGATGGCGACCCCTTCGAGGTTCGCCTTGACGCCGCGCAGGGTGACCGCGCCGCGCACGGTGATCGGGATGTGCCGGCTGGACAGGTCGAGGGTGAACTTCTGCTGGACGAACGGCACGACGAAGACTCCGCCGCCGACCACGACCTTCTGACCGCTGTTGTCGGTGAACACCCGGCCGGTCTCCGGGTCGGTGGACTTCTTGCCGCGCCGCCCGGTGACGATGAAGGCCTGGCTGGGCCCGGCCACCTTGTAGCGCGTGACGACGACGAGTGCGAGCAGGACGAGGAGTACGACGACTCCCACGACCGCGACGAGCACGGGACTCATGTGGAATTCCCCCCTTGCCACCCCCAAGGCGGCAGATCGGTATGGATCAGAACCAATAACCAATAACCATCAACCAGCAACCGACAACCAATGACCGCGCATCAGGGACCGCGGACCGCTCAGCGCTGGACCGGGCGGACCGCCACCGAGGTCGGTGACAGGGACTCCTCGACCCAGATCTCCGTGCCCCGGGCCACCGCTTCGGGGCTCTTCGCCGCGATTTTCAGCGGCTGCCCCGCGAGATACACGAGCACCTCGCCGTAACCGCCGACCGGGATCGGGGTGACCACCGACCCCGAGCTGCCGACGAGGTCGGTGCCGCGCGGGGTGGCGGACGGTTCGTCGCGCATCAGGGCCCGGCTGAACCGCCAGGTCAGTGCGCCCGCCGCGGCTCCGGCCCCGATACCCACGGCGGTGGCGGGCAGGACGCCGAGTCCGGTGGTGCCGAGCACGAGAGCACCGCCGAAGCCGAGCATCGACACGAATCCGGCGATGACCGGCAGCGAGAGCAGCCCGTCGAAGAGCCCGTCCAGGAACCCCGCCCCGCCGAACAGTCCCTCCAGGACGCCGTCGAAGACCAGCGTCAGAAGCAGCAGCACGACACCCGCGATGCCGAGACCGAGAAACACGTTCATCCGGTCACCTCCCCGACTGTGCCGATCACCTCGGCGGACTCGCATTGTGTCAGATGCGTGCGCTATACACATTGCCGGATCCCGGCAGTCTTTACGCTTTCTTGGTGCCGCCTTGGCACAGCAGCCCCGTGCGTCACGGGATCCCGGCACCCTCCGGCACCGGGAACGCCCGAAGACTGCCGGGATCCGGCAATGCGCCATCCCGGCTCCCCCGGGCACGATGAGTGGGCGGAAACAGGGAACCACGCGGAATGCACGGGGGATCCACGTGGGCCTGCGACGGGGGACGGATAGGGACCCCGGTACCGGACACCGCCGTTCGGCGGCCGGTACCGGGGTCCCACCCCTGCCGTGTCCCGGCAGCGAACCCCACCCTCACCGCCCCACACCCCCGCCCCATGCGCTAGAAAGGCGTCACCAGCTCATCGAGGGAAAACGGCTGACCGGGCGAAGAGGGGCGCGCATGGCGGGGCGGGACGTACCCGAGGAATACCTGGACGGGTACGCGCGTATCCTCGCCGACGCCTCCGCGACCGGACGCCGGCTGACCCGCGACGAACTCGACTCCCGGCGGGCGCTGGGAGAACGGGCCGCCGAGGCCGGCTTCGGACTGCGCGCCCTGGTCGGCGCCCACCTCACCGCCGCCCGCGTGCACTGGCCCGCCACCGCCGGGGAGCACACGCTCGCCGCCGTCGAGCAGGCCGTCGACGCCTTCGCCGAGGGGTACGAACGGGCGCAGCTGCTCGCCGTACGCCAGGAGGAGGCCGCGCGCCGGGAGTTCATCGACGACCTCCTGCACGGCCGCAGCGACCTCGGGCTGCTCGCCGAACGCGCCGAACGCTTCGGGCTGCGCCTCTCGCACGCGCACGCCGTCGCCGTGGCGCGCGGCAGCGCGGGCCACGACGGGTACGACGAGGGGGACACCGTGCCCCGCGAGGTGGAGCGCGCGCTGATCACCCGGTTCGGCAACCGCAGCATCCTCGTCACCACCAAGGACGGACGTCTGGTGTGCATCGCGCCGGGCGACCAGGACGACGTCCTCGCGTTCTTCGCCAAGCAGGCGTACGCGGCCACCGACGGCGGGCAGGTCGCCATCGGCCGCTCCCAGCCGGGGCCCGGCGGGGTCGTCCAGTCCTACGAGGAGGCGCTGAACGCCCTCGATCTGGCGGAGCGGCTGGAGTTCGACACACCCGTGCTGCGCTCCGCCGACCTGCTCGTCTACCCCGTACTCACCCGGGACCGGCAGGCCATGGCCGACCTGGTGGTCAGCGCGCTCGGTCCGCTGCGCGCGGCCCGTGGCGGCGCCGAACCGCTCCTCGACACCCTCACCGCGTACTTCGACTCGGGCTGTGTCGCCGCGGAGGCCGCCCGGCGCCTGGCACTGAGCGTCCGCGCGCTCACCTACCGGCTCGAACGCATCCACAAGCTGACCGGCGCGAACCCGGCGGACCCGGTGCACCGGTACACCCTGCAGACCGCCGTCATCGGGGCGCGGCTGCTGGACTGGCCGGAGAAGGACTTCTGAAGGCCGCGGGGGTGCCCTCGCCGGCCGTCCTCCCGGGCGCTCATTCCTCGCCGTCGTCCTCGTCGTCCTCGTCGTCCGACCGGTCGTCGCCGCCCTTGCCCGGCTTGCGCGGCTTCTCCGCGTCCTGGGCGGGGTCCGGTACGACCTCCGGAATCTCCTGGGTGACGGAGGGGGAGGCGGAGGGCGCCGTATTGACGTCGGGCGCGGTCCCGGTCTCCTGACCCTGATCCCCGCCCTGGCCCTGGTTCTGGTCCTGCTCCTGGTCCACCGCTCCGGCCACGGGCGCCCCGGTGGCCGACCCGCCGGACGAACCCGCGCTCGCACCGGCGGACGGGGACGCGTCCTTGGACCCGTCCTTCGACGCGGTGTCGTCCGGCGAGAACATCGACATGCCCGCGAGCACGGCCAGGACGAAGATGACGGCACCGGCGAGGATGCCGAACACCCGGGGTCTGCGGCGGACGGCGGTCCCGACACCGCCGCCACCACCGGTCGGCCGCGCGCGGCGCGAGGGGCCGGAACGGGCGGAGTGCGAAGCGTGCGAGGAGGGGACCGGGGCGGGCAGGGGCCCGGAGCGGGCCGCGTGGGCGGAGCGTTTGCCCGGCTGCGCGGCGGTCGCCGGGAGCCGGTACGTCGTCGGGGCCCCGCTGTCGGCTCCCCCGGGCTGCTGCTGCGGGGGCGCGGACGCGTACGACACCTGCGTACGCGGCTGCTGTGCGGCCACCGGAAGGGGTTCGGCCCGGCCCTGCCAGGCGCCCGTGCCGAACCAGTCCGCGACCTCCTGGGCCGTGGGCCGGTCCTCGGGCTGCTTGGCAAGCAGGCCGAGGAGGTAGTTCTCGAAGGCGGGCGGCAGCTGGACCCCGCGCTCGCGGGGCGGCACCGGCGCCATGTCGATGTGCTGGTGCAGGGTGATCGTCGCGCTCTCGCCCTGGAACGGCGGCCTGCCGGTGAGGAGTTGGTAGAGCACGCAGCCCAGCGAGTACACGTCGGAGGCGGCGGACGCCGGACGGCCCAGGGCGCGCTCGGGGGCGAGATAGAGGCTGGTGCCGACGATCTGGCCGGCCGTGGTGAGCGCGGACGACGGGTCGTCGACGAAACGGGCGATGCCGAAGTCGCCGATCTTCACGGTTCCGTGGGCGTCCGCGAGGAGGTTGCCGGGCTTGATGTCCCGGTGCACGATCCCCTCGCGGTGCGCGGCGGCGAGGCCCGCGGCGGCCTGGGCGGCGATGGTGGCCACCCGGTCCGCGCCGAGGGTGCCGGACGCGGTCAGCTCCTGGGCGAGGCTCTGGCCCTCGACCAGTTCCATGACCAGGTAGAACCGGTCTTCCCAGGCGCCGAAGTCGAAGACGGCGACGACGTACGGGTGGCTGAGCCTGGCCGCCGTCTGGGCCTCCAGCCGGAACCGGGCGGACGCGGCGCTGTCCGCCTCGTCCCCCAGCAGCAGCTTGACGGCCACGGCGCGGCCGAGCACCTCGTCAGTGGCCTGCCAGACCTCGCCCATGCCGCCCCGGCCGATGGACGCCTGCAACCGATACCGCTCCGCGACGAGCACCAGCGAATCATCCTCAACAGCAGAAGGCCAACACGGGGACCGCGAACGGCACTTCAGCGTTGCGGAAGCGCGCAGGTGGGGGGACTCGCAGTCCCCCTAGCCTACCGATCCCCCGACGACCTGAACGCCCCGCGGCCGTGGGGGATGTCGGGTGCGGGTCCGGTGGGGGTCACCCGCGCAGTTCCCCGCGCCCCTGAGGGGGTGGGGTGCGGCGGGATGTCATCTGCGGACCGGTGGGGGCTGAGCGCGCAGTTCCCCGCGCCCCTGAAAGACGAAAGGCAGGGGCGCAGCCCCGCTTTTCAGG
>NZ_JBHWZP010000468.1:0-5673 GCF_042728395.1 Streptomyces sp. NPDC060205 | reverse complement strand
GGCACCTCACCAGCGGGGCAGCGTGGCGTCGTAGTCGGGCACGACGCGGCGCATGTATCCGGTGTCGTCGCGGCGTTCGCGGCCGGCGTCCAGGTAGGCCTGGTGCAGTTCGGTTAGCACGACTTCGTCGAGTTCGACTCCGAGGCCAGGACCCGTCGGTACCGGAACCGCTCCGTCGACGAAACGCAGCACGCCGGGGCGGACCACGTCGTCCGCGGCGTTCCACGGGTAGTGCGTGTCGCAGGCGTACGCGAGTTCGGGGACGGACGCGGCCAGATGCACCATCGCGGCCAGACTGATGCCGAGGTGCGAGTTGGAATGCATCGACAGGCCGATACCGAAGGCCTGGCACAGCAGGGCGAGGTCGCGGCTGCGCCGGAGGCCACCCCACAGATGATGGTCGAGCAGGAGCACCTGGACGGCGTCCTGCGCGACCGCGGGGCTCAGGTGCGTCAGATTCGAGACCACCATGTTGGTGGCGAGCGGGATGGAGGTGGACCGCGCGACCTGTGCCATGCCGTCGAGGCCGGGCGCGGGGTCCTCCAGGTACTCCAGGACGCCGGTCAGCTCTCGCGCCACACGCTGTGAAGTGGCGACCGTCCAGGCCGCGTTCGGGTCGATACGCAGCGGCAGCCCGGGGAAGGCACGTGCCAGGGCCCGGATCGCGGCGATCTCCTCCTCGGGAGGGAAGACTCCGCCCTTGAGTTTCAGCGAGCCGAACCCGTAGCCGTCGATCAGGCGGCGTGCCTGGACGACGACGCCGTCCGGATCGAGGGCGGGTCCCCAGGCATCCGACTGGGCGGGGTGACCGTCGAGCGCCGGGTGCTCGGCCCACTTGTAGAAGAGGTAGCCACTGAACGGCACCGCGGCCCGTACAGCGCCGCCGAGCAGGTCGCAGACCGGGCGGCCGACGAGCTTGCCCTGGGCGTCCAGTGCGGCGACCTCCAGAGGGGCCCACGCCGAGTCCCGCTCCTCGACTCGCACCGCCGCCCCGCCCAGTGCTCGATGCACTGCCTGGCGCGCGGCCGTGGTGGCGAAGACATCCATACCCTTGACCACTTGAGCCGCTCGGACGAGGCGGCTGGTCTCGGCGGCTCCACCGGGGCATTCACCGAGGCCCACGATGCCGTTCTCCAGGACCAACTGGACGACGCAGCGCAGCACCAGGGGTTCGTGGACACCCGTGCTGTTCAGCAGTGGAGGGTCCCTGAAGGCGATAGGGGTGATCACGACGTCAACGATCTTCATTGGCTCTCCGGCTCGATTCACACCCGCATGTGACAACGTTATCCGCTTCCGCAGAATTCACATACGTGATTTCTATTCACATTTCAGAAGATGCATGGAAGCACGTTAGAAACGTTTCAACACAGCCGTCAAGAGGGCTACGCGAGTGCGTCCGTCTTCCTCAGATGTATCCCTGCCGCAGAGCGAAGCTGACCGCCTGGACCCGGTTACGGAGGCCGAGTCGCGCGGTCACGGCTTTGAGGACGTTCTTGACCGTCCGCTCCGAACACCCGAGCCCTGCCGCGACGTCCAGCGTGCTCATCCCCTCGGCGAAGAGTCCGAGCACCTCCACCTCACGCGTGGTGAGGACGGGCCGAGGCGCACCGCTGTACGTAGCGACACCTACCCGCGTGGCCTGCAATCCCCGCAGATCGGCGGCTGGATCGCCTTCGCCCCTGGCTGTGGCGAGCACCGTGCGCAACAGCTTTCCCTCGGTGGCCTCTCCGCGCCGGAGAACGGCGTCGATGCCGCAGGCGATGAGCGGCACGTGGTGCTCGTCCCGCACCTCGTCGACCACGAGGACGAGCCGGACGCCGTCTGTCCGGACCAGGCGACGCAGTCGCACGAGTGCGGTCTCGTGGAGGGAGTCGGTGATCAGGACCAGCACTGTGCCGGGCCGCTTCGCCTGGTTGTCGATCAGCTCGATCGCGTTGTGACGGCCCAGTTGAGCGACAGCACCTGCCTGCGACAGAGGATCGTGCGCCTCTATGCGTACGGGGATCGGCTCCCACGTGGGCAGCACCGACAAGTGTCTGCCCGCGCGTCCGGAACGCGTGAGCGTGCCCCGGCCGGACGCCAGGGAGATCCCGGCTCTGTCCGTGCGCCGCTGCGTCGTCTTGTCGCTGTCCGTGGGGCGCATGGGCGTTTCCGGTTCTTCGTGCCGGCCTCGGTGGTCTCGGCCTGGGGTGCGGTACACAGGTGTCGCGGCCAGCGTCGGTCGGGCGGGTGCTCAACGCCAGGTCATTTTCTGTTCATTGTCCGGTCAGGATTCCGCCTCCGCACTGAGCGGCCCTCCGGATCGGACGGACTCAGCGTTCGATTGTCGACCGGCCGTCCCCCTTCGGCGTACGAGGAGGGCGTGGACGACCAGCAGGACGAGTACGACGCCTCCGGCCATCGCGCCGATGACGAACACCGCGCGGTAGCCGCTGTCCGTGGGAAATGCCCCGCCACCGGTGGTGGTGTGGGTGGCCAGGACGGCACCGGTCAGCGCGCTGCCGAGGGCGCCGCCAAGGGTACGCAGGATCTGATTGAAGCCGAGTGCGCTGCCGAGCTCGTCCGCGGGCAGGGCGGGCACCAGGAGGACGGGGATGCTGACCCAGGCGAGTCCTGTACCGAGGCCGATCAGCAGCATGGCGACAAGAAGCTGGTACACGCGATCGTGGCCCAGGGCGAGCCCAACGTTCGCCGACGCCACCATCGCCGCCGCCACGAGCACGGGAACCCGAGTGCCGACGCGAGACACCAGGCCCCGCTGCAGTTGTGTGGCCAGCTGGCTCCCCAGCGACAGCGGAAGGACCGCACAGCCCGCGAGGAACGGGGCGAGGGCGAGCCCGTACCCGGTTGCCGACGGAGCCTGGGCGATGGCACTGGTGGCGGAGAAAGCCACGTACATCAGCGCTCCCAGGCTCACGGCAGCCACATGGGCCAGGACGACGTCGGCATGACGCAGCAGATCCAGTCGTACAAGGGGTTGTGCGACCCGGCCCTCCCACCACACCCATACGGCGCCCAGCAGCAAGGACGCCCCGGCCGGCAGGAGGACGGTCATCGATGTCCAGCCCCAGTCCGAACCCTGGCTCACCGCGATCAGTCCGCCGGTGAGAGCCGCGGCGAGCAGCAGCGCCCCCGGTGTGTCGAACCGTGCGGCCCGCCTCACGGCCGGGCCCTGGGGCGATGTGCGGTCCCCCGATGGACGGTCGTCCGACGTCCTGTCGGCCGGATACGCGAGGAGGACTCCGACGAGAGCGGGGGCGATGAAGGCCGCCGCGAACCAGAACGCGTAGTGGTAGTCAAGGTGTTGGGCGATGAGCCCGGTCAGCGGAAAACCCAGGCCCGCCCCGGTCGCGGTCATCACCGACAGGACGGCGATGGCGCCGGGGGCGCGCTCCTTCGGCAGAAGCCGGTGCGCCGAGGCGATGGCCATGGGGATGACGGAGTACGTGGCCCCCTGCAGGGCGCGCCCCAGCAGGAGTTGCGGAAAGCTGTGGGCCGTGGCGGCGAGCAGGGAACCCGTCAGGACCGTGGCCAGCGTGAACAGCAGGACACGTCGGCGGTGGGGGCCATCGCTCAGCCGTCCGAGGACGGGTGTGGTAACGGCGCCGACAAGCAGGTTCGCGGTGAGCATCCACTGGGCGGCGCTGACCGTGATGTGCTGATCGGCCGCGACGGCGGGGATCAGCAGGACACCGAGTGAGCCGACCACTGCGGTGCACAGACTGGAGTAGACGAGTACGGGGAGCAGCGCGCGGCTGCGCCAGGGGACGGGGCGGGGTTCGAGGCCAGTCATGGGAATCCGTTCCAGGACGTGCGGCCGGACGCCGGAGCGCCCAGCACAGCGCCCACGCTCAGAGGGCCTTGGCAAGGCGGCCGTTCTTCCAGACGTGCGTGATGTTCTGCGGATCGGCCAGGACCGTGGTGTCCGTTATCGGGTCGGCGCTCAGGGCGATCAGATCGGCGTCGTAACCGGCCTGCAGACGGCCTGATTTGGGAGCCTGCGGTCCGAGCGTCAGCGGCCCGTTGGCGGTGACCGCCTCGATCGCTTCAAGTGCTGTCAGGCCGGCCTGCTGGAGAAGCGCGGGCTCGGTGCCGTTGGCGCCCCAGGGAAGGAAGGTGCCCGCGCCGGAGGTGCCGACGTCCGTGCCGGCGGCGATGGTGACACCCGCCGCGTGCGCGATGGCGATGGACTCCAGATGCCGGTCCGCCAGCGCGACGACCTTTTCGTACGTGGTGACCGGCAGGCTCTCCTTGCCGTCGAGCATGCGCTGCACGATGGTCCGCGTAGGCACGAGGACGGCGTCGGCCTCGCGCATGGCCCGAGCGGCTTCCTCGTCGACGTAGCTGCCGTGCTCGATGGTGTGCACTCCCGCTTCGAGGGCCGCCATGATGCCGGGCTTTCCGTGGCAGTGGGCCATCACGATGCGGTCGGCGCGCGCGGCCTCCTCGACGATGGCGCGCATCTCGGCGGGTGAGAACTGCTGGTGAACGGGGTGGTCGACGGTGCTGGCCACTCCCCCGGAGGCGCAGATCTTGATGACGCGGGCGTTGTTGCGCAGCTGGAGGCGTACGGCACGCAGGCACTCGTCCACGCCGTCGGCGGTCAGCAGATACTGCGAGGACAGGGGGTGATTGCCCACCCAGTCGTGCGGCAGTTCATGGATGTCGGCGTGGCCGCCGGTGGGGCTGAGGACGGCTCCTGCCGCGTAGACCGTCGGTCCGGCGATGGTGCCCTCGTCGATGACGGGGGCGAGCCAGACGCCCAGGCCGCCGGTCTCGCGCAGGCTGGTGAAGCCGGCCTGGAGGGCGGCCTCGGCGTCCTTGGCTGCACGGGCGGCGGCGGTCGCGGTGGGGGTGACGAGCATCTGCTGCATGGTCCAGGTGCGAACTCCCGCCAGGTGGCAGTGCACGTCCCACATGCCGGGCATGAGGTAGGGCACGGTGGCGTCCGCCTGCGAGGGCGCGTCGGCGGGGAGCCGGGCGGTCGGTCCTGCGTAGGCGATGACACCTTCGTCGAGCAGGACCGTCGCGTCCGGTATCGGAGCGCCGGAGCCGGGAATCAGGGTTGCACTGTCGATGCGGTACATGGGTCTCCGTCGAGATGGGCGGTGGGATGCGCGGGGGACGTGGTCCCGGATCGGGGACGCACGGGTCGGAGCACGGCGGGCCGGGTGAACATGGCGGGCCGGGAAGGCGGTTGCGCGGCGGGACGCCGTCCGCGCCTTCGGCACCGACCATACATCTATGATCGACGAACATCGAACATAGGAGTTACGATGGCGCCATGCCTCGTAGATACGTTCACCCCGACCAGAGCGACATCTCGCTCGCACACGTTCTCTCCGCGCTGGGTGACCCTGTGCGGCTGCACATCATGGGTGTGCTGGCCGACCGCCAGGAGCATCAGCGCGCCGACTTCGAGGTGGACGTTGTCGCCTCCACGCTCAGCCATCACATGAAGGTCCTGCGGGAAGCGGGCATCACCCACCAGCGCAACGAGGGCACGCGGTGCTTCGTCTCCCTGCGCGACGACACACTGGACGCGTTCCCCGGAGTCCTGGGCAGTGTGCTCGATGCCGTCGCCGTCGGGGACACCGCCCACGCCTGAACACCGGACGGGCCATGCCCGCAGCCGGACAGGCACGCGCGGCGGAGAGGAGCCCCAGGCTC
>NZ_JBHWZP010000467.1:0-5675 GCF_042728395.1 Streptomyces sp. NPDC060205 | reverse complement strand
GCGTGCGGGGGCCCGTGCGCTCACGTCAGCGTCCCGGCTCCGGCCCCCAGTACGAGGAACCTCCGCCGCGCCACTCGATGAGCGGTGACACCGTGACCTCGTTCTCGTCGAACTCCAGCCCGGCGCGGCGCAGGAACTCGACGATGTCCGGGAGGTTCATGGCGGTGCCGACCGGCTCGCCGTGGACCGTCACGCGCCGGCCGCCGTCGCCGCGCGGCGGATGCACGAGTACTGCGGGGTGTTCCGACATGCCCTCAGCCTCGCCCGGACCGCCCGCACGCGCATCCGGACAGGGCCGATGACCACCGGATCGTCACCGGGCCTCACTGCGACACACACGGCGAGGGGCCGCCCCGGTGCGCGACGGCCCCGTACCGGACAGCCCAGAACCGCACGGCCCGGCAGCGGACGACTCCGTACGCGCGGGCTCAGTACTCGATGGCGGGCAGCAGGCCGGTGACGGGGGCGGCGAGGTCGGTCACCTGGTGCAGCTGCTCCAGCTGGTAGAGGCCGTTGAGCTGGTTGAGCTCCTGGATGCCCTCGGAGATCTTCGGGATCTTGTTCCTGTGCTCGACGGGGAGGTCGCTCACGGCGATCTGGTCGAGCTCCGCGATCGGGTCCAGTTTTCCCGTCTCGGGGACCGTGGCGGCACCCGCGGACGGTACGGCGAGACCCGTGACGCTGATGGCGAGGCCAACGGCGGCGACAATACGTCGTGTTGAGATCATGCTTTCAGCAACGGTGACAAGCTGCCCGCGGACACGGCCCCGCCCGGCCCCTCACCCGACAGGCGCATCGTCACGGCTGCGCTTGCCGAGGTTCCCGGGCCGGAGGAGTCTCGAAGGGGAGGCCTCCGCGGCCCGCCCGGCGCACGCACCGCGGGCCACGGCCTTCGCCAGTGGTCCACAAGGAGGTCCGTCATGGACACCGCGGCAGGCCCCGGCTTCGACACCGCAGCACTGCGCCGGGGCATCGAGGACCAGGACGCGACGGCACTGCTGTCGCTGTACGCGGCCGACGGGGAACTGCGCGACGGCAGGCTCGTCGAGCAGACCGTGCCGCAGGCCCGGGACGCCGAGGAATGACGCCGAGGATCCGGATCACCTCGCGTCTGACCTGGACCTTCTCGGCCCGGCTGAGCCCAGGGCCGGCGGCGCGGCCCCGGCCGGCTCGCGGGACGGGCCGACGCGTGTCCGCTTCGCTCCTGCGGTCGGCACTGCGGGCGGCGCGTTCCCGCCGGTGATCCTTCCGACGCGGTCCGTCCACGGCCGCGCGGCGGCGGTGGCCCGATGTCCTGAAGTCGCGCAATGGTTTCCTTGTGGATGGTTTTTCTGCTCACTACCTTCCTCGCCATGACAAAGACGAGCACGCCGCACGCCGCCCTCCCGGTGGACGAGGTCACCGCCGCGGCACGTGAACTGGCCCGGGCCGGACGGTGGCAGCGCGCGTTATGCCTCCTCGACGCCACCGTCACCTCCGAGCCGCGCGACCGGGCGGCTCTCGCGCTCACCGGGGCGCAGATCGCCCTGGAGCGCGACTGGTTCGGCGGTACGGACACCGCGGACGCCCGGATCGCCGCCGCGGACACGGCGATCGGGCGGCTCACCGAGCCGGTCGGGCTCTGGGACCTGGACTTCGTACGGCTGCGGCATGCGTATTTCCGGCTGCTGCTCGGGGACGGTACGTTCCGGTTCGGTCCGGCGGGCAAGGACCCCGAGGAACTGGCGGAACTGCGGCGGCGGGCCGAGGAGTTGTGCGAACGGGCGGCCGACGACGTACGCCGGGGGTGGGCGCGGATGTATCTCGGGCTGATCGTCGACAACCTGTTCGCCGAGCGGGACGAGGCGCCCGCGCACTACGAACTCGCGCTGGACGCCGGGGAGTCGGGCGACGACCTGCTGGCCCGTGAGGCGCTGCGTCATCTCGGGGACCACGACCACGACAACCTCGACCACGACCGGGCGCGGGAGCGCTGGACCCGGGCGACCGCGCTCGGCGCCCGTGCCGGGAACGTCCCCGGCACCCTCTCCCAGCAGATGCTGCTGGCCGTCCTGGCCCGCGACACGGGCGACGAACCGGCCGCCACGGCCCTCGCCACCGAGGTCGCACGCTGGGCGGGAGCGATCGGAGCGGTACGGGTTCAGGCCCAGGCAACCGCGTTCCTGACGAGCGAGACCTGAAGCCCCGCCCCGAGCCCCGCAGGGGCGCGGGAAAGGGTACGGCGCCGAGGCGTGCCTCTTTCAGGAGCGCGGGGAACTGCGCGACCAACCCCCACCGGCCGGCAGACACATCCGACACCTGGCGAAGCCCGCACCAGCACTTACGGCGAGGCGTAAAATAGCGGCAGGCCGTAACTGGCGCTGAGGTGGACCACCACCGGGGAGCGGCCCGACGCAATCGTCTGAGCCGCGCGCCTGGGCATCTTCCACGACGCTCAGGAGCGGCACATGTCCCAGGCCACACTCATGGACGGCACCGGTCTCGCCCGGCGGATCGTCGAGCGGACGGCGCAGCAGGCGGCCGACCTCACCGCACGCACGGGGGTGACGCCCTGTCTTGCCACCGTGCTGGTGGGCGAGGACCCGGCATCCGTCACGTACGTACGTATGAAGCAGAACCGTTCCCGCAAGGCGGGGATCGCCTCGCGGCACGTGTCCCTGCCCGCCGCGACCACGACCGCCGAACTGATCGGCACGCTCACCGAGCTGTCCGCCGATCCCACCGTGCACGGCATCCTGCTCCAGCACCCCATGGGGCACCACATCGACGAACGGGCGGCCTTCGAGGCGATCGCCCCGGAGAAGGACGTCGACGGGGTGACCCTCGCCTCCTTCTCCGCGATGAGCTTCGGACTGCCCGGCTTCTCCTCCTGCACCCCGGGCGGGATCATGCGCCTCCTCGACGCGTACGACGTCGATCCCTCCGGCAAACGGGCCGTGGTGGTGGGCCGCAGCGCGATCCTCGGCAAGCCGGTGGGGATGCTGCTGCTCGGCCGCGACGCCACGGTGACGTACTGCCACTCGCGCACCCCGGCCGCCGATCTGTCGTCGGTCCTGCGCGAGGCGGACATCGTGGTGGCCGCGGTGGGTCGGCCGCGGCTGGTCCGCGGGGAGGACATCAAGCCGGGCGCGGTCGTCGTCGACGCCGGGTACAACGCCGGAAACGTCGGCGACGTCGACTTCGACAGCGCCCGTGAGCGCGCCTCACTGATCACTCCCGTGCCCGGCGGGGTCGGTCCGATGACGATCGCCACGCTGCTGTCCCAGACCGTCGAGGCGGCCGTCCGCCAGACCGGCGCCTGATCAGGGGGCACGCGTCGAGGGGCGGGGCCGTCAGCGGATCCACGCGCTGTACTGCATGACGTCGCCCGTCTCGACGCCGTACTCGGGCTCGTCGACGGCCGCGGTGTCCTCCAGACCGAGGACGGTGCCGTCGGCCGGGTCCATGATCAGCATCCGGCGGTAACCGGCGCCGTCGTACACGTACGCCTGGCCGAGCCGGCCGAGGCGGTCGGTCACCTGGCCGACCGGCCTCAGCCCCTTCGCGTCCGCGAGGAGCCGTGCGAGCGCGGCGTTCTCGCGGGCGCCGAGGGTCCAGGTGTCGAGCAGCACCGCGGTGGCGTCCAGCAGTTCGCCGGTGGTCGGCGGGCCGTCGAGGTGCTGCGCCTCCCGCAGGTACGCGCGCAGCCGCGCGGTGTCGTGCGGCGGCGGTGACTGGGGCGGGGCGTCGCTCCAGCTCGGCGGGAAGGTCTGCTCGCTGATGACGTGCCCGTCGTCGACCAGGCGCGGGCCGTCGTCCGCGTCGGTGAGGACCCGTCGGCCGGGGTGGCGCGGGTCGGTCGCGACGACCAGCTCCGTGTGGCTGTCGTCGGCGTTCCAGCGCACGACACGTTCCACGGGCAGGGTGATCGGCGGCCCGTCCTCCGACATACCGACGCTCCACGACTGCACGTGCGTGCCTTTGCGCAGCCCTTCCGAACCGTCGCCCGCGTCCCGCTCGGCCCGCTCGGCCCTCTGGACCAGCGTGTCGAGGGGTACGGGGGTGGAGTCGGCCCGGACCACCAGCGGGCGGGGCGCGGCCACCGCCGGGGTGGTGTTCGGACCCGCGAGGAGGAGGGCGGTGGCGGTCAGGGCCACTGCCACGGTCGCGGCGAGCGCCCAGACGAGGCGGGGGCGGCTGCGCCGCGGCCCGCGCTCGCCACCCGTGCCCGGGCCTGTGGCCGGGCGTGTGGCCGGGCCTGTGGCCGTGTCTTCTCCGGCGCCGGCGCCTGCCATGAGGTGGTTGAGTCGCCGCTCGCCCTCGTGGCCCAGCGGGCCCTCGCCGAAGCGGGGGTCGTCACCGGGCACGGGGTTGGCCCGGCGCAGCAGTTCGAGCTCGTCAGCCATGGAACTGCTCCTTCGAAGTGTCGGTGCCGGAGTTCTTGCCGGAGTTCTTGCCGGAGTCCGTGCAGGAGTCGGAGTCGGCGGCGCCGGGGCCCGGGGGCACCACGATGCGCATGCGGTCGATCTCCGTTCTGAGGCGGCGGCGGGCCCGGTGCAGCCGCATCGCCGCGGCCCGGCTGCCGCAGCCGAGGGTCACGGCGATCTCGTCGACCCCCAGGTCCTCCCAGGCTGCGAGCCGCAGCACCTCCTGGTCGGCCGGGGAGAGACGGGCCAGCGCGTCGTGCACCCACTCGGCGGGCCGCTCGGAGTCCGGGCTGTCCACGATCTGCCTGCCGTGCGCGGTCTCGTCGTTCCCGAGCCGGTCCATGAGCCGCCGGCGGCGCCCGTAGCCGCGTACCGCGTTCGAGAGGCAGTTGCGTGCCACGCCGTACAGCCAGGGAAGAGGGGACGCGGGCAGGTCGGACCGGCGCCGCCAGGCGACGGTGAAGACCTCCGCCACCACTTCCTCGACTTCGCTCGTCCGGCCGTCCAGTCGCCGCGCAACATAGCGGCTGACCGCCCAGTAGTGCTCGCGATAGGCAGCGGCGAAGATCTCGTCGTTGCTCATGTTCCGTACGTGTCCGGCAGGTCCTCGATCGTCACACCTGTTTCGGTGGTCCTTGTCGCTCCGCCCGGGTGTGACGTCGGAGGGGCCGGCGGACACAGGCGGGGCATGGAGAGCAACACTGTCATCCCGGCGCCCGCGCCCCCACGGCCGGGGCGCCGTCCCGGCCTCGCCGCCGTCCGTCGGCTGACCACCACGGACCACAAGACGATCGGCACGATGTACCTGGTCACGTCGTTCGCGTTCTTCTGCATCGGCGGCGTCATGGCGCTGCTGATGCGCGCCGAACTGGCCCGTCCCGGCACGCAGATCATGTCGAACGAGCAGTTCAACCAGGCGTTCACGATGCACGGCACGATCATGCTGCTGATGTTCGCGACGCCGCTGTTCGCCGGCTTCACGAACTGGATCATGCCGCTGCAGATCGGCGCGCCCGACGTGGCGTTCCCGCGGCTGAACATGTTCGCCTACTGGCTGTACCTGTTCGGCTCGCTCATCGCGGTCGGTGGCTTCCTCACCCCGCAGGGCGCGGCGGACTTCGGCTGGTTCGCCTACAGCCCGCTGTCGGACGCGGTCCGCTCGCCGGGCATCGGCGCCGACATGTGGATCATGGGTCTGGCCTTCTCCGGCTTCGGCACCATCCTCGGCGCGGTCAACTTCATCACCACCATCATCTGCATGCGCGCCCC
>NZ_JBHWZP010000466.1:0-5675 GCF_042728395.1 Streptomyces sp. NPDC060205 | reverse complement strand
CCCCTGGGTGGGACGGGGCGCAGCCCCTCCCCGAGGGGCGCGGGGAACTGCGCGAGCAACCCCCACCGGACCCGCACGTTCAGGGGCGCGGGGAACTGCGCAGTCTTTTAGGGGCGCGGGGAACTGCGCGAACGGCCCCCACCGGGCCGCGGGGAATATTCGGCCGGTTATTGAACGTTCACGCACCAGCGGAGCTGATCGGTTGAGTGAGGGAGTGGTCAAGACATGCGCGTCGAGATCTGGAGCGACATCGCCTGCCCATGGTGCTACGTGGGCAAGGCCCGCTTCGAGAAGGCCCTGGAGACCTTCCCGCACCGCGACGCCGTCGAGGTCGTACACCGCTCCTTCGAGCTCGACCCGCACCGCGCCAAGGACGACATCCAGCCCGTCATCCCCATGCTCACCAAGAAGTACGGCATGAGCGAGGCCCAGGCCCAGGCCGGCGAGGAGAACCTCGGCACGCAGGCCGCCGCGGAGGGTCTGGACTACCGCACCCGCGACCGCGACCACGGCAGCACCTTCGACATGCACCGGCTGCTGCATCTCGCCAAGGAGCGGGGCCGCCAGGACGAGCTGATCCAGAACCTGTACAAGGCGAACTTCGCCGAGGAGCGGTCCGTGTTCGGCGACGACGAGCGGCTCGTGGAGCTGGCGGCCGGCGCCGGACTCGACGCGGAGGAGGCCCGCAAGGTGCTCGCCGACCCGGCCGCGTACGCCGACGAGGTCCGCGCCGACGAGCGCGAGGCCGCCGAGCTGGGCGCGAACGGCGTGCCGTTCTTCGTGCTGGACCGCAAGTACGGCGTCTCCGGCGCCCAGCCCGCCGAGGTCTTCGCTCAGGCCCTGGAGCAGGCATGGGCGAGCCACTCCCCGCTCAAGCTGATCCAGCCGGACAGCCAGGGCGACGCCGAGGCGTGCGGCCCGGACGGCTGCGCGGTGCCCCACCAGCACTGATGTGCGGCGCTGACCTGGACATATAAGCGTTCCTTCGCGGAACCACTTAAAAGAACGCAATGGACGGGGAGTTCTCCGCGCCGCACAGTGGTGCCATGGAGACCTTCGAGAGCCTCGTCCGGGCCGAGTTCGCCCCGAAGAACACCTATCTGAACACCGCCAGCACCGGGCTGCTCCCGGCCCGCGCGGTGGCCGCGATGCGCGCCGGCGTCGAGTCCGTGGCGGACGGCCGGCCGCAGGACATGTTCGCCGACGTGGAGGCGGCCCGCGCCTCCTTCGCGCGGCTGGTCGGCGTCCCGGACAGCCGGGTCGCGGCCGGGGCGTCGGTCGCCGTCTACACCGCTCTGATCGCCGCCTCGCTGCCCGACGGCGCCGAAGTCCTCACCGCCGAGGGCGACTTCACGTCCGTGGTGAACCCCTTCCATGTGCGCCGCGGCTTGAAGGTGCGCACGGTGCCGCTGGAGCGGATCGCCGAGTCGGTGCGCCCCGGCACCGCGCTCGTGGCGGTGAGCGCCGCGCAGTCCGCGGACGGCCGGATCGCCGATCTGCCGGCGCTGCGCGAAGCGGCCCGCGCCCATGGCGCCCGTACGTACATCGACGCATCCCAGGCCGCCGGATGGCTGTCGGTCGACGCGGACGCGTACGACTATGTCTCCTCCGTCGCCTTCAAGTGGCTCGTCTGCCCGCGGGGCGTGGCCTTCCTCGTCGTTCCGCAGGACTTCGGGGGGCTCGATCCCGTCTTCGCGGGCTGGGTGGCGGGAGAGAATCCCTGGGACAGCTGCTACGGGCCGGTCGAGGAACTGGCCCGCTCCGCGCGGCGGTTCGACGAGAGCCCGAGCCTCTTCTCGTACGCCGGAGCCCGGCACTCGCTCCAGGTGGTCGAGGAGCTGGGTGTGGAGGCCATCCGCGCCCATGACCTCGCTCTCGCCGACCGTTTCCGGGCGGGTCTCGCCTCGCTGGGGCACGAGCCGGTCCCGGCACCGGGCTCGGCCATCGTCTCCGTGCCGGGTCTCGGTCACCGGCAGCCGGAGCTGAGCCGGGCGGGCATCGAGGTCTCCGACCGCGCCGGAAACCTGAGGGCCGCCTTCCACATGTACAACGCGTCCGCGGATGTCGATCGTCTGCTGGATGTCCTGTCCGGATGATTCCCCGACCCACTGGCGCGCGGCCCACGGGAACGCTAGGAAGGGCACCACGAGGTGGTGGTGCCGGTGGAGCCAACTCTCCACACGTCCGAACGGCCGTCCGCGGATGCGGAGTTGCACCGGCGGCTGGTGTACGGCGACGAGAGCGCGCTGGCCGAGGCGTACGCGGCGTACGGCGGTCTGGTGCGGCGCGTCGCGGTCCGGGTCACGCGCAGCGCGGCGGCGGCCGAGGACGTGGCGCAGGAGGTCTTCGCCCAGCTGTGGAGCAGGCCGTACGCGTTCGACCCGGGCCGCGGCTCCCTGCGCACCTGGCTGTCCCTGCTCGCGCACCGGCGGGCCGTGGACTGGGTGCGCAGCGAGGCCAGGCACCGTAAGGACACCCGGGCGGACGACTCGGCGCTGCACTCCATCCCGGACACCGGGCCGGGGCCCGACGAGGCGGTCGTCGACCGCGAACGCTCGCTCCTGCTGCACTCCGCGCTCGCCGAACTCCCCAAGCCCCAGCGGGAGGTGGTCCACCTCGCCTATTTCGCGGGCCGCACCTACCGCCAGGCGGCCGTCGAGCTAGGTATCCCGGAGGGCACCGCCAAGACCCGATTACGGTCCGCGTTGCGCAAGTTGGCCGTGTCGTTGGGCGACCCGTCGGATCCGGCGTGGGAAAGGGGCGCATGATGGCGACAGGGAAAGGAGGCCTCCGGTGAGCGACGACCACGACGGCGTGCCCGAACTGCTGGCCGCCTGGGCCTTCGGCGCGCTGCAGCCCGCGGACGAGAAGGCCGTGCCACTGCATCTGGCCGGCTGCGAGAGCTGTTCCGCGGAGGCGGAGCGGCTCCGTGAGACGGTTCGGCTGCTGGACGGGCCACCGGGGATACCGGAGCAGGCCGCCATGAACAACGGTTCAGGCCTGTCGGAGGGCGTGCTCGCCGCCGCCCTGCGAGCACGGCCGAGCGCGCCGCGCGTCGCCGCGCACGCGGCCCCGTACGCGGCGGCGGTCACCGGCCTCGGCGCGCTGCTGCGCGAGGTGGACGGCCACCGGCCGTGGGGCACCCCCGTCGTGCACGACTGGGACGTCCGGGACACGGTCGGCCATCTGATCGCCGCCGACGAGGAGTTGGCCCGCCTGCTGGGTGTGGCCGCGCACGCTCCGGTGTCGCGGAGCACGGAGGAGATGCCGTGGGAGGAGGCCTGGGAGGCCAGGACCGCCGACACGATCGCGTACGAGCGGACGCGCTCGCCCGAGGAGACGGTGGCCGCGTGGTCCGCGCAGAGTTCGGCGCTGCTGGCGACGCCGGAGGCCCGGGATCCCGAGCGGGCCTCGCACGCCACGACGATGCTGGGCGTCCGACTGCCTGTGGCCGACCATTTCCTGGGGCGGGCCTTCGAGACGTGGGTCCACACGGTGGACATCGGCCGCGCCCTCGGGCTCGCCGTGCCGCCGCCGGTCGAGGCCCATCTGGGGCAGATGGTGCGGCTGGCCGTCCGGATGCTCGGTCTGGCGCTGGGGCCGACGGCGCCGCCGGTGCTGTTCTCCGTGACGGGTGTCGCGGGCGATCCCCAGTGGGTGCTCGGCTCCGAAGGTGAGCCGGTCCGTGCCGAACTCGCCCTGCATGCGGTGGACTTCTGTCTGCTGGTGGGCGGACGGCACACCCCCACGTCGGTGCCTCGCGGGGTCGTGGGCGACGAGGACGCCGTACACGGCGTGCTGGAGCGGGCGGCTTCACTGGCCTGGCTCTAGGGCCTGTCGTCACCGCCGGTACGCAACGGGACCCACGCGAACCGGTCCGGTGCCGGGCCCCAGGGCTGGCCCGGCGCCAGGTTTCAGGGCCGGTCCGCGCCGGGCGGGGCCGGGCAGTCGCCCGACTCCGTGCACAGGTTCGCCTCCACGCGCGCGAGCAGGCCCGCGAGCTGGGCGCGCTCGTCGGGGCTCAGTCCGGCGAGGCTGTGTTCCTCCAGGCCGGTCCACGCCCGGGTGACCTCGTCGTGCAGACCGCAGCTGTCCTCCGTCGCCTCGACGAGGACCGCGCGGCCGTCCCCGGGGTCGGGGCGGCGGCGGACGTGTCCCGCCTGCTCCAGCCGCTGGAGCATCTTCGTGACCGTCGACGGATCGAGCTCGACCGCCTTGATCAGCTCCGACTGACGCACCGCGCCCGCGTCCCACAGGTGCATCATCACGAACTCCTGGCCGGGGTAGAGGCCGGACCCGCGCAGCAGCCTGCCCGCCGCGGCCCGGTGCATCCGGGCCACCCGGGAGATGGCGTAGCTGACCTGACCGCCGCACGCCGCGGAGGGCGTCTCCTCGGTACAGGCGGGGTCGGCCTGAGGGGCCGCGACCTCGTGGGTGGCACTCATCCTGGCTCCCGGTTCCGCGCACGTTCGTGGCGGCCAGCTTTTCACGGACAATAAGTTGGTCGACCAAGGAATGGTCTACGGTGGTCCCTTGTTCCAATGATTGGCCGACCAATTACATTCCCGTACTCTTCCCAGGAGCAGCCGTGACCACCGCTTACGACCCGATCGACCTGTCCGGCACCCCGCTCGCCAACCGCATCGTCATGGCGCCGATGACCCGCAGCCGGGCCGGCGCCGGCGGAGTGCCGACCGATCTCAGTGTCGAGTACTACGCCCAGCGGGCCTCCGCGGGCCTGATCGTCACCGAGGGCGTCCAGCCGTCCGTGGTGGGCCAGGGCTACCCGGACACCCCGGGGCTGCACAGCGCCGAGCAGATCGCGGCCTGGCGCAGGGTGACCGACGCCGTGCACGCCGCGGGCGGCCGGATCTTCGCGCAGCTCATGCACGCGGGCCGGATCGGCCACCCCAGCCTGCTGCCCGACGGGCTCGTCAACGTCGGCGCCTCACCCGTACGGGCCGAGGGGCAGGTCTACACCCACGAGGGCCCCCTCGACTTCGTCACCCCGCGCGAGCTGACCGGCGACGAGGTCCGCGCCACCATCGGCGAGTTCGTGACGGCCGCCCGGGCCGCGGTCGAGGCCGGCTTCGACGGGGTCGAGCTGCACGGCGCCAACGGCTATCTGATCCACCAGTTCCTCGCCCCGGGCTCCAACCACCGCACCGACGAGTGGGGCGGCCCGGTCGAGAACCGCATCCGGTTCGCGGCCGAGGCGGTCAAGGCCGTCGCCGCGGAGATCGGCGCCGGGCGCACGGCCATCCGCCTCTCGCCCGGCAACCCGTACAACGACATCCAGGAGCCCGAGCCCGAGGCCGCGTACCTCGCGCTCGTGGACGCGCTGGAGCCGCTGGGTCTGGCCTATCTGCACATCACCGAGGTCGGCGAGATCCGTGAGCTGACGCTCGCGCTGCGCAAGCGGTTCAGCGGGACGTTCGTCCTGAACCCGGCGACCGAGGGGCCGACCGGGCCCGAGTCCCTGACGCTCGTCGAGGACGGCGTCGCCGACCTGGTCGCCTACGGCCAGCTGTTCCTGGCCAACCCCGACCTGCCCGCGCGGCTGAAGGCGGGCGGCCCCTTCAACGAGGCCGACCCGACGACGTTCTTCGGCGGGGACGCCAAGGGCTACACGGACTACCCGGCGCTGTAGGGCACCCCGACAAGGTGGTTGGCCC
>NZ_JBHWZP010000465.1:0-5704 GCF_042728395.1 Streptomyces sp. NPDC060205 | reverse complement strand
CCCCCGAACCCCCGGTCCTCAAACGCCGGACGGGCTGAATACATCGCGGGCGGGCTGAGAGATGTCGGCGCAGCCGCAACTCTCAGCCCGTCCGGCGTTTGAGGACGAGCGCGGAGCGCGATCAGGGGGCGAGGGGGCGCAGCCCCCATGCAGTGACGGGAAGGGTAGGGGCGGCGGGGGCGGAGACCCCTCTGGTAGGAGCGGAAGTCGGTGGCGCGCGTAGGCTCGGGGGCGAGAAACCGAACGCCCCGGCCGACCACACCCCCGCCGGCCCCAGAACTCAACGGAAGCGAGATTTCACCACCGTGACTGCTCTCACTCTCAGCACCGCCGCGGCGCCCGGTCTGCGCACCGACGCGATCGTCGTCGGTGTCGCCAAGGTCACCGGGTCCAAGTCCGGGGACCTGGTGGTCGCACCGGGCGCCGAAGCCGTGGACAAGGCGTACGACGGCAGGCTCGCCGGCGTTCTGGAGACCCTCGGCGCCTCGGGCGGCGAGGGCGAGGTGACGAAGCTGCCGGCACCTTCCGGCTTCAAGGCACCGCTCGTCGTGGCGGTCGGCCTCGGTGCCCTCCCGGAGAAGGACGGCTCCTTCTCCGCGGAGACGCTGCGCCGCGCCGCCGGCGTCGCCGCCCGCGCTCTGGCGGGCACCAAGAAGGCCGCGTTCGCGCTGCCGGTCTCGGACGCCGCCGACGCGGGCGCCATCGGCGAGGGCGTGCTGCTGGGCTCGTACTCCTTCGACGCCTACAAGGCGGCCGCCAAGGACGGGAACGGCTCCAAGAACGGCAAGGGCCCGCTCGGCGAGGCCACGCTGCTCGGCGGCAAGGCCCGCGACAAGGCGTTCAAGGCGGCGATCGAGCGCGCCACGGCCGTGTCCGAGGAGCTGAACCGCGCCCGCGACCTCATCAACACCCCGCCGAACGACCTGAACCCGGAGGCCTTCGCCGCTGTCGCGCAGGCCGCGGCCAAGGAGCACGGCATCAAGGTGCAGGTGCTCGACGAGAAGGCGCTCGCCAAGGGCGGCTACGGCGGCATCCTCGGCGTCGGCGCCGGTTCCGCGTCCGCGCCCCGGCTGGTGAAGCTCTCGTACACCTCGTCCAAGGCGAAGAAGCACCTCGCCTTCATCGGCAAGGGCATCACGTACGACTCGGGCGGCATCTCGCTCAAGCCCGCCGGGCACAACGAGACGATGAAGTGCGACATGAGCGGTGCGGCGGCGGTCTTCGCCGCCGTCGTCGCCGCCGCGCGGCTGGGCCTTGAGGTCAACGTGACCGGCTGGCTCGCGCTGGCCGAGAACATGCCCTCCGGCTCCGCCACCCGTCCGGGCGACGTGCTGCGCATGTACAGCGGCAAGACCGTCGAGGTCCTCAACACCGACGCCGAGGGCCGGCTCGTGCTCGCCGACGCACTCGCCAAGGCGTCCGAGGAGAAGCCCGACGCGATCGTCGACGTGGCGACGCTGACCGGCGCGATGATGCTGGCGCTCGGCAACCGTACGTTCGGGATCATGGCGAACGACGACGCGTTCCGCTCCGCGGTGCACGAGGCCGCCGAGGAGGTCGGCGAGGCCGCGTGGCCGATGCCGCTGCCGGACCACCTGAAGAAGGGGATGGACTCCCCGACCGCCGACATCGCCAACATGGGCGAGCGCTACGGCGGCGGTCTGGTGGCCGGGCTCTTCCTGAAGGAGTTCGTGGGCGAGGGCATCACGTGGGCGCACCTGGACATCGCCGGGCCCGCGTTCAACGAGCAGGGGCCGTTCGGGTACACGCCCAAGGGTGGTACGGGGTCCGCCGTGCGTACGCTGGTGCGGCTGGCCGAGCTGACTGCCGTCGGCGACCTGGGCTGACGCACGCCCGACGGCCCGGGCCCGCCCGTCGTACGGCGCGTGCGGGCCGGTGGGGCCGATCGCGCGGTTCCCCGCGCCCCTTGAGGGCGCGGGGCCTCGCGCGCAGCGACGAATGCGGCTGCGTGTGATCGATCAGACGTCCCACAGCGCAGCCCGGCGTCCCGCCTGTCGTCGACAAGTGCGAAGATGGGTTCTCGGCAGGACAGGGCCCACCTCAGGGCCGAAGAAAGAGCGGCCACACCAGCCGCCGCCCGGTCACTGAAGACCGGCGCCGGCGCACATGCATGGAGGACGTGACGTGGCGAACGACGCCAGCACCGTTTTCGACCTAGTGATCCTCGGCGGTGGTAGCGGCGGCTACGCCGCGGCGCTGCGCGGAGCGCAGTTGGGCCTGGACGTCGCCCTGATCGAGAAGAACAAGCTCGGCGGCACCTGCCTGCACAACGGCTGCATTCCCACCAAGGCCCTGCTGCATGCCGGCGAGATCGCCGACCAGGCACGCGAGAGCGAGCAGTTCGGTGTCAAGGCCACCTTCGAGGGCATCGACATCGCCGCCGTCCACAAGTACAAGGACGACGTGATCAGCGGCCTGTACAAGGGCCTGCAGGGCCTCGTGGCCTCCCGCAAGGTGACGTACATCGAGGGTGAGGGACGTCTGTCGTCCGCCACCTCCGTGGACGTCGGCGGGCGCCGCGTGGAAGGCCGTCACGTGCTCCTGGCGACCGGCTCCGTGCCGAAGTCGCTGCCGGGCCTGGACATCGACGGCAACCGCATCATCTCCTCCGACCACGCGCTGACGCTGGACCGCGTACCGCAGTCCGCGATCGTGCTGGGCGGCGGTGTCATCGGCGTCGAGTTCGCCTCGGCGTGGAAGTCCTTCGGCACCGACGTCACCGTGATCGAGGGCCTCAAGCACCTCGTCCCGGTCGAGGACGAGAACAGCTCCAAGCTTCTTGAGCGCGCGTTCCGCAAGCGCGGCATCAAGTTCAACCTCGGCACGTTCTTCGACAAGGCCGAGTACACGCAGGACGGCGTCCGCGTGACCCTCGCCGACGGCAAGACCTTCGAGGCGGAGATCCTCCTGGTCGCCATCGGCCGCGGCCCGGTCTCCGCCGGTCTCGGCTACGAGGAGCAGGGCGTCGCGACGGACCGCGGTTACGTCCTGGTCGACGAGTACATGCGCACCAACGTGCCGACCATCTCGGCCGTGGGTGACCTCGTCCCGACGCTCCAGCTCGCGCACGTCGGCTTCGCCGAGGGCATCCTGGTGGCGGAGCGTCTGGCCGGTCTCAAGACCGTCCCGATCGACTACGACGGCGTGCCCCGGGTGACGTACTGCCACCCGGAGGTCGCCTCCGTGGGCATCACCGAGGCCAAGGCCAAGGAGATCTACGGTGCGGACAAGGTCGTCGCTCTGAAGTACAACCTCGCGGGCAACGGCAAGAGCAAGATCCTCAAGACCGCGGGCGAGATCAAGCTCGTCCAGGTCAAGGACGGTGCCGTGGTCGGCGTCCACATGGTCGGCGACCGCATGGGCGAGCAGGTGGGCGAAGCCCAGCTGATCTACAACTGGGAGGCGCTGCCCGCCGAGGTGGCGCAGCTCATCCACGCCCACCCGACGCAGAACGAGGCCATGGGTGAGGCCCACCTCGCCCTGGCGGGCAAGCCGCTGCACTCGCACGACTGACCGACCCTCGGTCACCACACGACGCGACGACACAGACTTCCGCAATTCGTAAGGAGCAACCGAAACCATGGCGGTTTCCGTAACCCTTCCGGCGCTCGGCGAGAGCGTCACCGAGGGCACTGTCACCCGCTGGCTGAAGGCCGAGGGTGAGCGCGTAGAGGCCGACGAGCCGCTGCTCGAAGTGTCGACCGACAAGGTCGACACCGAGATCCCCTCCCCTGCCGCCGGTGTGCTCGCCTCCATCAAGGTCGCCGAGGACGAGACGGTCGAGGTCGGCGCCGAACTGGCCGTCATCGACGACGGCTCGGGCGCGCCCGCCGCCGAGTCCGCCCCGGCCGCCGAGCCCGCGGCCGCCCCCGCTCCCGAGCCCGCCGCGGCTCCGGAGCCGGCCCCGCAGGCCACCCCGTCCACCGAGGCCGCCGCTCCGGCGCCGGCCCCGACCGCCGAGGCCGCTGCCGGCGGCAGCGGTGCCGAGGGCACCGACGTGGTGCTTCCGGCACTGGGCGAGTCGGTCACCGAGGGCACCGTCACCCGCTGGCTCAAGGAGGTCGGCGAGTCCGTCGAGGCCGACGAGCCGCTGCTTGAGGTCTCCACGGACAAGGTCGACACCGAGATTCCGGCGCCTACCTCCGGTGTGCTGCTCGAAATCGTGGTCGGCGAGGACGAGACCGCTGAGGTCGGCGCGAAGCTGGCCGTCATCGGCGCTCCCGGCGCGGCTCCGGCCGCGGCGCCCGCTCCGGCCGCCCCGGCTCCGGCGCCCGCCGCCGCTGCCCCGGCGCCCGCTCCGGCAGCTCCCGCCGCCCCGGCGCCGGCCGCACCTGCCGCTCCGGCTCCGCAGGCGCCCTCGGCTCCCGCGCCGCAGCAGCAGACCACCCCGGCCCCCGACCCGGCTCCGGCCGCGCCGGTACCGGCTCCCGCGCCCGCCGCGGCTCCTGTCACCCCGGCCGCGGCGCCCGCCGCGCCCTCCGGTGACGACGGCGCGTACGTGACCCCGCTGGTGCGCAAGCTCGCCGCCGAGAACAGCGTCGACCTGTCCACCGTCAAGGGCACCGGCGTCGGCGGCCGTATCCGCAAGCAGGACGTCATCGCCGCCGCCGAGGCCGCGAAGGCCGCTGCCGCGGCTCCGGCTCCGGCCGCCGCCCCGGCCGCGCCGAGCGCCGGCAAGAAGGCGCCGACGCTGGAGGCCTCTCCGCTGCGCGGCCAGACCGTGAAGATGCCCCGCATCCGCAAGGTCATCGGCGACAACATGGTGAAGGCCCTGCACGAGCAGGCCCAGCTGTCCTCGGTCGTCGAGGTCGACATCACCCGGCTGATGAAGCTCCGCGCGCAGGCGAAGGACTCCTTCGCGGCGCGTGAGAGCGTCAAGCTCTCCCCGATGCCGTTCTTCGTGAAGGCGGCGGCCCAGGCGCTGAAGGCCCACCCGGCCGTCAACGCCCGGATCAACGTCGACGAGGGCACGATCACCTACTTCGACACCGAGAACGTCGGTATCGCGGTGGACTCCGAGAAGGGCCTGATGACTCCGGTCATCAAGCACGCGGGGGATCTCAACATCGCCGGTATCGCCAAGGCCACCGCCGAGCTCGCGGGCAAGGTCCGGGCGAACAAGATCACTCCGGACGAGCTGTCCGGGGCGACCTTCACGATCAGCAACACCGGGTCGCGTGGCGCGCTGTTCGACACGATCATCGTGCCGCCGAACCAGGTCGCGATCCTGGGGATCGGTGCGACGGTCAAGCGGCCGGCGGTCATCGAGACGGACGAGGGTACGGTCATCGGTGTGCGTGACATGACGTACCTGACTCTCTCCTACGACCACCGGCTGGTGGACGGGGCCGACGCGGCGCGTTACCTGACCGCGGTCAAGGCGATCCTTGAGGCGGGCGAGTTCGAGGTCGAGCTCGGCCTGTAGGCTCCGCCGCTCCCGCAGGCACGACGAGGTGCCCCTGTCCGGTCCACCGGACGGGGGCACCTTTCGCGTTGCCCGCGCCCCTCGAAACGGGCCTGTCCGTCACCTGCGGCCCGGTGGGGGCTGGCCGCGAAGTTCCTCGCGCCCCCAAAAAGCCGGCCGCTCTTCGGCTGCCGGCCGGTGGGGGCTCGTCGCGCAGTTCCCCGCGCCCCCAAAAAACGGGCCGGTTCCTCGGCTGCCGGCCGGTGGGGGCTCGTCGCG
>NZ_JBHWZP010000464.1:0-5744 GCF_042728395.1 Streptomyces sp. NPDC060205 | reverse complement strand
CCTGAAGGGCGAAAAGCAGGGGCGCAGCCCCGCTTTTCAGGGGCGCGGGGAACTGCGCGATCAGCCACGACGCGCCCGCAGCCGACGAACCACCCGCGCCACCCCGCCCCCACCGGCCCGCGGACGACCCGACGGCGGAACCGTCAAAGCTCCGCCAACAGCTCCGCCTTCTTGACCGAGAACTCGTCGTCCGTGACGAGCCCCGCCGCGTGCAGCTCACCGAGGTGCCGGATCCGTTCGGCGATGTCCGCGGGATCGCGCCGGGCCCGCGGCGCCACCGCGACCGCCCCGGCGGCCGGCCCCGACGCCACGTCGGGCAGCACCGCCGGCCCCCCGGACCGCGCGGCCGCCAGCACGGCCGCGGCGAACGGCAGCGACTCGTGCACGGGCCCGTACCCCAGCCCGAACACGACGGCGGCCGGATCCTGATCCGCCTGCCCCGGCCGGGAGGCCCCGGTCTCGCGCCGCACCAGCCGCAGGTGCCCCTCGAAGATCTCGGGCGAGCGCCACTCCACCCCGCACAGGTCGGCGACGGCGAACGTCTGGTCGCCGGCCTTCCACTTCGCGGACGAGGCGCCCGTCCAGAACCACCGGAAGGCCACGGACTTCCCGTCGAAGGACGCCTTCCCGTCGTACGCCTTGAACTGGAGCGGCGTCTCGGGCGCCCGCACCAGATAGCGCTCGACCGGGCCCGCGTCCGGCGGCCCCAGCATCGCGCGCAGTTCGTCCGCGTAGTACTCGGCGAGCGTCTCCCGCTCGGCGGGCAGCACGAGGCGGTAGGGGTCGCACACATCCCTCAGCTGTCCCGCGGCCGCCTCCATCAACGGATCCGCGCCCGGCCGAGGCTCGGCACGCAGGACGACCGTCCCGCGCTTGCCGGGCGTCAGCGTCACCGACGCGATCGCGTCGAGCGGGATGCGCCGCTCACCGAGCGCCTGGAACAGCTTCGGCGTGCGGATCCCCCGTTCGAAGCGGATGAGCACGGAGTCGGACTCGAACTCCCAGGCGGCATGAAATCCGGCCAGTACGTCACCCATGCGGGCCATCGTATGCGGCATGCGCTTCCTAGTCCCCTCCCTGAGCGGCCCGCGCTTTCCTCGTCCTCTACGCGCGTCCGGCTTCGGCGGTACCGGGCAGACCCTCCCGGCACACGTCGTCCTCGTGTGCGCAGCTGACCGCGCGGTACGCGCCAATTCCGATCTCGGCGAAGTTCCGCAGACTGTCGGTCCCGGGCTCGAAATACCCGGTGTGTCCCTTCGCCCCGCGCGCGGACAGCACCCGCGCGCCGAAGTCCGAGGACATCGGGTCGGCGCCGTGACCGAGCCCGCCGACCTCCAGATGCGGTACGTCCTGGATCCAGTCGTCGGAGTCCCGTACGGCCCACACCCGCGCCGCGGTGCGCAGTTGCGCCGCCCGCTCGACCCGCATGCCCGGACTGCCCGCCACCGCTATGTCGGAGACCCGGGGCGGCAGCGAGTGGGCGGCCACTCCGCAGACCACGGATCCGTAGCTGTGGCAGTACAGCGCGACCCGTGAGCGGCCGGGCAGCCCACGGACGAGCGCGTCGAGCCGGACCGCGCCCTCCTCGGCGCGGGTGCCGGTGGCGGCGTCCATGCCGAGCCCGTTCGGTGTCGTGTAGTCGGCCCACGCGATCACGGCCGTACGCGTCCGGGGGCTGGCCTGGCGCTCGGCGCGGTAGAGCGCCTTGGCCATGCCGACCGGCGCCGTGTACTGGCGCTCGGTGCGCTGGAAGGTCAGCAGGTCGGTGTCGACGCCGGGCACCACGACCGAGACCCGCTCGGCCCTGCCGAGGTCTCCGAAGACCTCCGCGACCCGGCCCGAGCCCATCGGGTCGAAGGCGAGGATGCGGCGCTTGCCCGCCATCAGGGCCTCGTAGCGGTGCATCCGGCGGCCCGCGTCGCGCTGGCCGATCGCGGAGAGCCGCTTGTCGCGCATCCGGGCGATCTCGACCTTGCGTGCCTGGCCGAGGGCGATCCGGTTGGCGCGGTAGCGCAGGGCCACCGGCGCCCCGTTCATGTTGCCGACCGCGAGCGGATAGCGGGTGACGAGCCGGGTCCGCTGCCGCGTGTCGAGCGAGGCGAAGAACTGGGCCAGCCGGATCGGCGTCGTCTCGTCCGGGTCGGGCAGCCGGTGGCCGCCTATGTGACCGCGTTCCCAGGCGGCGAGGGAGGCCGCGATCGGGGTCGCCGCCCCTCTGTGACCGCGTACCGCGGTCCAGCCGGTGGTCCCGAGCATCACGAACACCACGGCCAGCGCGAGCAACATGCGCCAGACGTTGAGTTGGGGGGTGGAGTCGAAGGAAGTCACTGAAAGGACACACTAGGAGAACGAGAGGGTCTCGCGTTAACCGAGTGAGGCGGATCACGTTTCCGTTGGGGTAATTGGGGCAAAGTGAGCCTGCTCTTTGCCAGGTCATCACGCTGTGTACGCACATGGGATGATCCGTACCCGCAGGGTCACCACCCTGTGTGCGGCAGGAGTTACCCGGCGTCCCGGTGGCCGCTTCCGTCACGCGTGTGCCAGTTCTCGGTCAACGCGGGCCCCATCCCGTCCAGATACGAGGCGGTCAGCTCGCGCATCGCGGCCACGCTGAAGTCGTCGCCCGCGCCCCACCGGCGGGCCGCCAGCCGCATCACGCCGCCGAACAGGGCCACCGCCACGCGCGGGCGCGGATCGGCGTCCACGTCGACGCCCTCGCGTTCCGCGATCAGCAGGGCCAGCTGCTCCTCCAGTCCCTCGTGGCGGCGCAGATGGGTGGCCAGCAGCGCGGGGGTCGACTCGATCAACTGATAGGTGCGCATGTGCAGTTCGATCGGTACGACGGCCTCGATCGCCTCGCCGATGGTGTCCCAGCTCGCCATGACGGCCCGGCGCAGCGCGTCCAAGGGGGCTTCGTGCGGCGGGCGTTGGCGGACCGCGTCGAGGAAGTGCGACTCGGTCATCTCCTGGACGGCGAAGGCTGCCTCCTCCTTGCCGGCGAAGTACCGGAAGAAGGTGCGCTGGGAGACGTCGACCGCCTCGACGATCTCGTCGACGGTCGTTCGCTCGTACCCCTGGGCCGCGAACAGTTCCAGGGCGGACCGCACCAGCGCGTCCCGTGTGCGCTGCTTCTTGCGCTCGCGCAGGCCCGGTCGGGGTGCCGTGTCCATGAGTCCTCTTTCCCGCCCTCCGGGAAGCGCCCGGGGGACCGTCCGTTGCGCGTGTCCGCCCCGCGGATGACTTGTCAGTTACCGAATTGTGAATTGGTTTGTCAATTGTCAGCGGCTGTCACTAATCTCGATCGCATGACTAGTCAGACCACCGTCGACAAGACGGGCCCGGCCGACGAGGCCCCGGCCGCCTCCGGCCCGGCTCCGGCCGAGGGGCTGCGCGGCCACCCGTGGTTCACCCTCATCACCGTGGCCGTCGGCGTCATGATGGTGGCCCTCGACGGCACCATCGTGGCCATCGCGAACCCGGCCATCCAGAAGGACCTCGGTGCCACCTTCGCCGACGTCCAGTGGATCACGAACGGCTACTTCCTCGCGCTCGCCGTCACGCTGATCACGGCGGGCAAGCTCGGCGACCGGTTCGGCCACCGCCAGACCTTCCTCATAGGCGTGGTCGGCTTCGCGGCGGCCTCCGGGGCCATCGGGCTCTCCGACAGCATCGCCTTCGTGGTGGTCTTCCGGGTGCTCCAGGGTCTGTTCGGCGCGCTGCTGATGCCGGCCGCGCTCGGCCTGCTGCGGGCCACCTTCCCGGCCGAGAAGCTGAACATGGCGATCGGCATCTGGGGCATGGTCATCGGCGCCTCCACCGCGGGCGGCCCGATCCTCGGCGGGGTGCTCGTCGAGCACGTCAGCTGGCAGTCCGTCTTCTTCATCAACGTGCCGGTCGGCATCCTCGCGGTCGTCCTCGGCGCGGTCATCCTGACCGACCACCGGGCGAAGAACGCGCCGCGCTCCTTCGACCTGCTCGGCATCGGCCTGCTGTCCGGCGCCATGTTCTGTTTGGTCTGGGCACTCATCAAGGCCCCGGAGTGGGGCTGGGGAGCCGCGCTGACCTGGACGTTCCTCGGGATCTCCGTGGTGGGCTTCGCCCTGTTCGCGTTCTGGGAGAACAAGGTGCGCGAGCCGCTCATCCCGCTCGCCCTCTTCCGCTCGGTGCCGCTGTCGGCCGGTGTGGTCCTGATGGTGCTCATGGCGATCGCCTTCATGGGCGGCCTGTTCTTCGTCACCTTCTACCTCCAGAACGTGCACGGGATGAGCCCGATCGACGCGGGTCTGCACCTGCTGCCGCTCACCGGCATGATGATCGTCGGCTCGCCGCTGGCCGGCGCGCTGATCGGTAAGACGGGACCGCGTGTCCCGCTCGCGGGCGGCATGGCGTTCACGGCCGTCGCCATGTTCGGCATCTCGACCCTGGAGACGGACACCGGCAGTGGGGTCATGTCGATCTGGTTCGGACTGCTCGGCCTCGGTCTCGCGCCCGTCATGGTCGGCGCCACCGAGGTCATCGTGGGCAACGCGCCGATGGAGCTGTCCGGTGTCGCGGGCGGCCTCCAGCAGGCCGCCATGCAGATCGGCGGCAGCCTCGGCACCGCGGTCCTCGGCGCCGTGATGGCCTCCAAGGTCGACAACGACCTCGCGGGCAACTGGGCCGAGGCGGGCCTGCCGAAGCTCTCCCCGGCCGAGCTGGACCAGGCCGCGGAAGCGGTGCAGGTCGGCGCGCCGCCGGTGGCGCCGGGCACACCGCCGGAGATCGCCGCGAAGATCACGGACGTCGCCCATGACACGTTCATCTCCGGCATGAGCCTCGCGAGCCTGGTCGCGGCCGGCGTCGCCGTCGTCGCCGTCTTCGTCGCCTTCCTCACCAAGAGGGGCGCCAACGCGGAGGCGGGCGCGGGAGTCGGCCACATCTAGTCCGGCACGCCCGGCCCGGCCCGGCACGCCCGGCCCAGTGCACCCGGTCCGGGACATTCAGCCCCCTTCCGAAATCCCCTTACACCCCGCCGAGTTCACTCGGCGGGGTTTTCGCTTATCCGGGTGACACCTCTGCGTATGACTTTCATACCGCGCGTATCCCAGGTCAGAGTGGTCTCAACTGATCTGTACGGAACGGGCAGTTCGGTTGAAGTGGCGGCGTGCTGCCGGAGGGGGGCAGCACGCCGCGCAACCGCTTCAAAGAAGTACGCGTCTGAATTGACATGACCGGGGTACCCGACTTCCGAGCCCGAACCGACCGGCATTCGGTCGGCTCAGAGGTCCAGGGAGTTGATGATGGCGGGCTTCGGCCACACCACGCGCAAACACCCTCGCTCACGTAGCCGTACGAGGTCACGGAGCGGGCCGGACAGCGCGACGCTCGGAATCATCGGAGTCATCTGCGCGGTCGCCGGATTCTTTGTGCTGGGGATCATCCTCGGCCCGGCGGCCATCGTCTGCGGCTGGCTGGCAATGGGGCGCCGCTGGAACGGCGCCCGTCCGGTACCGGCACTGATTGCCCTGGTACTGGGAGTGATCGACACCGTTCTGGCCGTCGTCTGGATGGCTGGATCGGCAGCCCCCGGCGGAATGATGTTCTGACCGAGCTGAAGATTTCAGATGTGCCCCGCACCCTTCGAAGGGCCGCGGGCCACGTCTCTGCCCGCGTCACGCCCGTGCGGCCCGGTGGGGGCGGGCCGCGCAGTTCCCCGCGCCCCCCAAGGG
The DNA here is from genome assembly GCF_042728395.1 of Streptomyces sp. NPDC060205. Lineage (NCBI taxonomy): Bacteria > Bacillati > Actinomycetota > Actinomycetes > Kitasatosporales > Streptomycetaceae > Streptomyces > Streptomyces sp. NPDC060205. Next base: position 36 of record NZ_JBHWZP010000464.1, on the reverse strand, counting down.
GGGGGGGCCCCGCAGGTAGCGGGGGCGTAGAAACAA
>NZ_JBHWZP010000463.1:0-5777 GCF_042728395.1 Streptomyces sp. NPDC060205 | reverse complement strand
ACCCCACAGGGGTGCCGCCCTTTCCGGCGTACGGGCAGAGGTCCGCGCAGACCTCAGTACGCGCTGTTGACGTTGTCGATCGAGCCGTACCGGTCCGCCGCGTAGTTGGCGGCGGCGGTGATGTTGGCGACCGGGTTGTACTGGCTCCAGGCGGTGCCGGGGACGTGGTACGCGTCGAAGGTCGGCTTGATGACCTGCAGCAGACCGATGGACGGGACGCCGTTGATGGCGTTGATGTCCCAGCCGTTGATCGCGTTCGGGTTGCCCGAGGACTCCCGGATGATGTTGCGGTGCAGCCCGTCGTACGTGCCCGGGATGCCGTGCTTCTTCATGATGTCCAGCGACTGGCGTATCCAGCCGTCCAGGTTGTTCGCGTAGGTCTTCGCGGCGACCGGCTTGACCGCGGCACGCTGGGCGGACCGGCTCGCGGCCTCCTTGGCCTTGCGGGCGTCCGCGGCCTTCTTCGCCGCGGCGGCCTCCGCGGCCTTCTTCGCGGCGGCGGCGTCGGCCGCCTTCTTCTTCGCGGCGGCGGCCTGGGCGTCGGCCAGCTGGCCGCTGAGACCGACGGTCTTGACCTGCAGCTGCTGCGACGAGAGCGCGACCGGGGCGGCGGAGACCGAGTCGGCGCTCGCCTTCGTGTCGGCGGGGGCCAGCGAGAACGCGAGGGCGGCGGCGCCGAGCGTGGCGACCCCCGCGAACGAGAGCTTGTGGGCCTTGGTCATGGCGGGGATGCGACCAGGAATGCTGTGCTGCTTGGGCATGGCTGGAGGACCTCTTCGAATAGCGCGGAGGCCGCTCTCGATCCGATGGGGACAAAAAGTGTTTCCGGATCTGACGCCATGGGTAAGCACCTGCGGCATCGAGCGACGGGAGCCATTGTTAGCGGCCCGAATTTTCGAAGGCAAAGGTGTGACGTACGACCTCGGGTAGTGGACCCCCAAAGGGCAAATCGGGACAGACCAATACGTCTGCCCCGCTCACCAGGAGTCCAGTTGTCTCCTATGCCCGTTCGTACGTGATGTGCGCCCTATGTGCGGGCTCACATCGGAGACGACTTGGACTCACCCGCAGTTGCTGCGGCAACCCTCTGTGTGAGGGTTCTCCACCGAGAGGGGCCCCGGGGACTCCTCCGGGAGGATGAGGTGCACGTCGCCGAACTCGTGCCACAGATAGCGCCCGCGCAGCGCCTCCTCGTACCCGCGGTCCACGGCCTCCTCGCCCGCGATCGCCTCCAGCATCTGCAGATGCGAGGCCTCGGGCTCGTGCAGCCCGGTGAGCAGCCCGTCCACGACCCGCACCCCGCGCTCCGGAGTCACCACCAGGCCGGTCCAGCCCCGCGCGGCACGCACCACCCCGTCGGGACCGGCCGCCGACTCCACGGCCCGTACGGCCGTGGTGCCGATTCCGATCACCCGGCCGTCACCGGCCTTTGCCGCGTTGATCAGCCGCGCCGAGGTCTCCGGCACCGTGAAGCGCTCCGGGTACGGCGGCTCGTGCGCCTCGGCCGAGGCGACCCCCGTGTGCAGCGTGACCGGTGCGAACTGCACACCCCGGCTCACCAGCTCCGCCACCAGCCGCGCGGTGAAGGGCCGCGCCGCACTCGGCATCTCCGCGCTCCCCGCCCCGTCGGCGGACGGCAGCGCGAACACGGTCTGGTACGCGGACAGCGGCTGGTCCCGGTCCGTGTAGGAGTAGCGGATGGGCCTCCCGTGCCGTCCCAGCAGACCCGGCACGTCGGCGTCGGAGATCCGCCCCCACCACAGCCGCGCGCTCCGCCCGGACAGCGGCTCCTCCAGGACGAGCCGTACGTCCCCCGGGAGGCGCACCTCCGTCCCCGCGGGCCCGCTCCCGCGTGCGCGCGTGGTGCCCCTTCCGTCGGGCTCCCGCAGCTCCACCGCCCAGCGCCCGTCGTCGCCCCGGGTGGAGAAATGCACCACCACGCGCGCATGCCCCACTCTCCCGTCCACCGCGGCCGCCAGCGTCACGGACGTGTTCACGACGAGCAGGTCCCCGGCCCGCAGCCGCCCCGGCAGCTCCACGAACGCGTGGTGCGACACCCGGGTCCCGCGCGAGACGAGCAGGCGGACGGCGTCGCGGTCGAGCCCGGGACCCCGCTGTTCGGCCGGCACACGCGCCGACAACTCCTTAGGGAGCGTCCACCTCCCCGTCCGGCCGCCGTCGAGCGGGGGCACCCCCATGGTGGTCGTCATCGCTGCTCCAGCAGGGCGGGGGCCCCGTAGCGCCCGCTCCCCGGACGTTCGTCGAGCAGCTTCAGGAGGGCCGGCACGACACTCGCCGGGCCGGGCCGCGGACCGTCGTCGTCCGGAACGGCCGCCGCGTACAGGTCCGTGGCCATGTCGCCCGGGTCGACCGCCCAGACCCGCAGCCCGGGCTCCTCCTCGGCGAGCACCGCGGACAGCTGGTCGAGCGCCGCCTTCGAGGCCCCGTAACCGCCCCAGGTCTCGTACGCCTCCGCCGCCGCGTCAGAGCTGACGTCGATCACCGTGCCCGCCGGCGACTCCCGCAACAGCGGCAGCGCCTCCTGGACCAGCCCGAGCGCCGCGACCACATTGACCTCCAGAGCGCGCCGGAGCCCGTCGAGGGTCAGCGCTTCGAGCCGTACGAGCGGTTCGGCGCCCAGCGCGCTCGCGTTGTTCACCAGGAGATCCACACCGCCGAGCTCCCGTGCCGCCGCCACCAGGTGGGAGCGGTGCGCCCCGTCCGTGACGTCACCGGGCAGCGCCCGTACCTGTGCTCCGTACTTACTGAGGACGGCCACCGCCGTCTCCTGGAGGGGCCGCGCGGTTCTGGCGTCGAGCACCAGGTCCCAGCCGCGCTCCGCCAGCGCCTCGGCGAGCGCGCGCCCCAGCCCCTTGGAAGCCCCCGTGATGATCGCTACCGGCATGATCCGTCCCCTCGTCCTCGACCGCCGCTCCGGGCGGCTGTCCTCAACGTAGGAACCCGAGGTCCCGCGCCGCCTCAGGCGAGGGCCGCACGTGCGGGGGCCCTTCGCCCTAGGTCCAGCGGACCGGACCGGGGCCGCCACAGGTCGGATACGCGCTGTCACACCCCGCCGGTACCGTGAGGTCATGAGTCATGGACCCCGGTCGGGCCTGCTCGCGGTGAGCACCGCGCTGCTGGCCATGAGCAGGCACCTGGAGGTGCGCGACGTCCTCAAGACGATCGTCGCCTCCGCCCGCGACCTGCTCGACGCGCAGTACGCGGCTCTCGGGGTCCCCGACGACCACGGCGGCTTCGCCCAGTTCGTCGTCGACGGGGTCAGCGACGCCCAGTGGAAGGCCATCGGCCCGCTCCCGCGCCAGCACGGCATCCTCGCCGCGATGCTGCACCAGGCCCGCCCCGAGCGCCTCGCCGACGTCCGCGAGGACCCCCGCTTCGAGGGCTGGCCCGCCGCCCACCCCGACATGTCCGACTTCCTGGGCCTGCCCATCCGTGACGGCGACGAGGTCATCGGCGCCCTCTTCCTCGCCAACAAGAACTGCGTGAAGCCGGAAGGCGGCTGCGGCTTCACCGAGGACGACGAGGATTTGCTCGGGATCCTTGCCCAGCACGCCGCGATCGCCCTCACGAACGCCCGCCTGTACGAGCGCAGCCGCGAGCTGACCATCGCCGAGGAGCGCTCCCGCCTCGCCCACGAACTGCACGACGCCGTCAGCCAGAAGCTGTTCTCCCTGCGCCTGACCGCCCAGGCCGCCGCGGCCCTCGTCGACCGCGACCCGGACCGCGCCAAGGGCGAACTTCAGCAGGTGGCCGCCCTCGCCGCCGAGGCCGCCGACGAACTGCGCGCCGCCGTCGTCGAGTTGCGCCCCGCGGCCCTCGACGAGGACGGTCTGGTCGCCACGTTGCGTACCCAGATCCAGGTCCTCGACCGGGCGCACTCCGCGCGCGTGACCTTCGACAGCTGCGGCGTCCGCGCGCTGCCCGCGGCCCAGGAGGAGGCCATGCTGCGGGTCGCCCAGGAGGCGCTGCACAACGCGCTGCGGCACTCGGGCGCGGCCCGCGTCGACGTCACCGTGGAGAAGCGCGGCCCGGGCGCCGTCCTGCGCGTCACGGACGACGGCAGCGGCTTCGAGCCCAGGGCGACCCGCCGCGCGGGACGCCACCTGGGCCTGGTCTCCATGCGCGACCGGACCAACGGCGTCGGCGGCGAGCTCACCGTCGAATCGGCGCCCGGCAAGGGCACCACGATCGAGATGGAGGTCCCTGGTGGCTGACGCAATCAAGGTGCTGCTCGTCGACGACCACCAGGTCGTCCGCCGGGGGCTGCGCACCTTCCTTGAGGTGCAGGACGACATCGAGGTCGTGGGGGAGGCGTCCGACGGCGCCGAAGGAGTGGCCCGCGCCGAGGAGTTGAGGCCCGACGTGGTCCTCATGGACCTCAAGATGCCGGGCATGGACGGCGTGGAGGCCTTGCGCAGGCTCCGCGAACTGGACAACCCCGCGCGCGTGCTCATCGTCACCAGCTTCACCGAGCAGCGCACGGTGATCCCGGCCCTGCGCGCGGGCGCCGCCGGCTACGTCTACAAGGACGTGGACCCGGACGCTCTCGCCGGAGCCATCCGCTCGGTCCATGCCGGACACATCCTGCTGCAGCCCGAGGTGGCCGGCGCGCTGCTGTCCCAGGAGGGCACCAACTACGGTCAGGGAAGAGGCAGTTCGCTCACGGAGCGGGAGCGCGAGGTGCTCGGCCTGATCGCCGACGGCCGCTCGAACCGCGAGATAGCCCGCGCCCTCGTCCTCTCCGAGAAGACCGTCAAGACGCACGTCTCGAACATTCTGATGAAACTCGACCTCTCCGACCGCACCCAGGCCGCCCTGTGGGCCGTACGTCACGGTGTGACGGGCTGATGACCTGCTGATCCGTGCGACGGCCGGTCTTCCGGACGGCAATTCGGAGCGTCTCCCTCCGGGCTGAGATTCATACCGTCGTGGGAATGTCCCCCGGATGGCGCATCCTTCTGCGATCTCCGCCGTTCTCCAGTGCGTGCTGCGGCGCTTTGCCGCAGTGGTTCGCAAGGAGAGGGCTCAGAAGTGAAGAACCTGAAGAAGGCCGCTGCCGTCACGATGGTGGCCGGTGGCCTCGTTGCCGCCGGTGCCGGTTTCGCCTCCGCCACCGACGGTGCGCACGCGGCCGGCCAGGCCGTGGGCTCGCCGGGTGTCGCCTCGGGCAACCTCGTCCAGGTCCCGGTCGCCATCCCCGTGAACGCGGTCGGCAACACCGTGAACGTCATCGGCATCCTGAACCCGGCGTTCGGCAACGACGGCTTCAACGGCTGACGTACGCCCCGGGTCGAGTGACCACCGGCCCCCCAGGTCCGCCTGGGGGGGCCGGTCCGTTTTTCGGCTCGTCGGACCACTGGACCGAACGGGCAGAACGCGCTCGTCCGCCGTGCCGTCCGGGCCCCTCGGGCGTTTCTCAGGCTACGGCCCGCGGCAGGGCCGGATACGCAATCGCAGGAGGAACGCTTTTCATGAACATCGCCAAGAAGGCCGCCCTGGCCGTCACCGTCGTCGGAATCGCAGCGGGTGCCTCGGCCGGTGCCGCTGTCGCCGACTCGGATGCCGACGGCGCTGCCGTGAAGTCCCCGGGCGTCGCCTCGGGCAACGCCGTCCAGGCCCCGATCCACGTCCCCGTCAACGTCGTCGGTGACAGCATCAACGTGATCGGGGCCGAGAAGAGGTGGCCGTACCAGCCGGGCGAGGCGATCCCCGCGCCGTATCCCCCGGCCCGGGCGAGCCGGCGGTGGGTCCAGGGG
>NZ_JBHWZP010000462.1:0-5872 GCF_042728395.1 Streptomyces sp. NPDC060205 | reverse complement strand
GGGGAGGGCCGGGCCGTTCGCGGTCATGGGGGCGACCCCGCCGGACGGGCATCGGGGGAACGCGGGCTGTGTACGGTCCCCAGGTTCGGGTAGGGCGGACGTACACGACCCACTGTCCTGGCCGGAGCCGACCGAGAACCGAAAGAGAAGTGCGTGTGACCACTCCCGAGCCGGATCGCCCACAGCGCGCCGGCCACCCGCCGGACACGCTCGCCGATCAGGTCCTGGACGCGGTGGAGAGCCTCGTGACGCTGTGGTTCGCGGCGACCGCGGGCGACCCGCCCCGTCTGCCCACCCGGCAGCTGCTCGCGCTGCAGACCGTGCGCAGACTGCCGGAACTCAACCTCACCGCCCTGGCCGAGCACCTCGGCATGGCGCTGCCCACCGCGAGCCGGCTGTGCGGCCGCCTCGAAGCAGCCGGGCTGCTGCGGCGCACCGTCCGACCGCACAGCCGCCGTGAGGTGCAGCTCGTGGTCACCTCCCAGGGGCGGCGGCTCCTGGCCGACGTCACCCAGCACCGCTCCCTGAGCCTCACCGGAGTGTTCGCGATGATGACACCGGGGGAGCGGGCCTCGCTGCAACAGGGCCTGCACGCCTTCCACCGGGCCCACACCCGCGTACGCCCGCAGCCGCCACAGCTCGGCTGAGACCGCTCAGAACGCCAGCCCGGTGGGGGTCCTCGCCAGCTCCGCCGCCCGGCTGTGGAGATGGCACAGCAGCAGACACACGTCGTCGTCGCGCTCGGAGTCGGCCAGCAGCGGATGCAGCAGACTGTCGGCCGAGGCGTCCAGGTCGGCGTCGAGATCCGCGGAGCGGAAGGTGCCGAGCGCCGCCGCGAGCCGCTCGATGCCCGGGTCTATGCCCTGTGCGCGGCGCTCGACCAGCCCGTCCGTGTAGAGCGCCAGGGTCGAACCGGGCGTGAGGGTCACGGTGTGGTCCTTGATCACCTGCTGCAGCGGGATGCCGAGCATCGCACCGGGCTTGGCGTCGAGCGTGTGCACCCTCCCGTCCGGGGTGCGCAGCACGGGTGGCGGATGGCCCGCCGCGGCCCAGGTCAGCGTCGGGTCGTCGGGATGGAAGCGGGCGATGACGGCGGTGGCGTACAGATCGGGCTGCAGGTGGTGCAGGAAGATGTGCAGCTTGGTCAGGAGCTCGCCGGGGGTGCCGCCGTCGACGGCGTACGCGCGCAGCGCGGTGCGCAGCTGGCTCATCATGACGGCGGCGTGCAGTCCGTGCCCGGTGACGTCGCCGATGACGGTGATGAGGCTGCCGTCGGGCTGACGGAAGGCGTCGTACCAGTCGCCGCCGATGTTCAGACCGTGGGTGGCCGGCAGATAGCGCGCGGCCAGATGCAGCCCCGGGGTGGTGGGCAGATCCGTGAGCAGGGCCCGCTGCAGGGTCTCGGCGATGTCCCGGTTGTGCTCGAAGCGCCGGGCGTTGTCGATCGCCACCCCGGCCCGCCGGGTGAGCTCGATCAGCATGACGACGTCGTCGGCGTCCCACCGGCCGGCCGCCGGCGTCAGGATCAGGACCCCCTGCGGCGTCCGCCGGGTCCCCAGCGGAATGCACAGCAGGGGCGCCGCGGGAAGCAAAGCCGAGGAGGGATGGTCGTCGACCCCGGGCAGGTCGCCGGGATGGTCGGCGGCGTACTGCGGGCGCCCGGTACGGGCCGCGACCACGGCGGCGGCCGGACGCGGCGCGTTCACGCGGTCCTCGTCGTCCCCGTCGAAGAGCCATACGTCAACACTGCCGGCGTACTCCGGAACCAGCAGGCTCTGCAGCCGGCGGACGACCTCGTCGTGGTTGAGCGAGGCCGTCAGCACCGCGCTCGCGTCGGCCAGGAACGTCAGTCTTCGGCGCGCGGTCTCCGCCTCACTGCGCGCCTTGCGCTCGGCCACCAGGAGGTCGCGCTGGGCCCGGCCCGCCGCGTCCAGTTCGGCGTGCAGGGCCAGTACGCCGTGATTCGTCTGGTCCAGTTCCTCCCGGTGGAAGGCGACCAGGTCCTCCTGCTCGCCCAGTCGCTCCAGCACCAGGGCCGTGTCCTCGTCGGCGCCCAGCAGCGCCTCGGCCAGTGTCTCGTGGTCGTCCGCCGGGAGTCCGGCATCCGTCGTGGGAGCACCCTCGGTGCAGGCGACCGTCATGTGCCACGGCGTGCCCCCCTCGTCGTCCGTGGCGTCGCACGAGATCACGGCGGCCCGCAGCAGACCGTCCTCGGACGGTTCGGTGGCCGTCTCCACCTCCAGTCGCCAGGTCCCGCCCCGGGTGACGCACTGCCGCAGCCGGGCGCCGAGTGCGGCCGTCAGACGGGTCCGCTCCAGGTCGGACACCCCGTGCGCGGCGGCCAGGCGTGCCGCGTCGGCACGGGCCCGGGCGGCGTCGGGGACGGTGGAGATGTGCCAGGTACGAATCATGGTGTGCGGTCCGACGGAGTGGGGGCCGGTGCGGCGACGGCGATGTCGTCCCCCACGGGCCGGGCGGAACTGCTCGCGTCGCGCGCCCGACGGGCGGCGATCACAGCAGGGTGGAAGGACGTGAGGTCCGCGTCCGGGGGCGAAGCCCATCGGCTCGGCGGTCCGTGACCGGTCGTGGCTCCTCGCCCGGTCACGGCGCCCGGCCCGGCACGGTTCACTTTCCTTGCCTTCGTCAAATGTTGTCAGACAACAACTGTCGTACGTGACGGTCCTCCGCCGTCCCCCGAGGGCGGAGCACGGGTGGCGCTCAGGCCAAGTCGCTGCGCTGCTGCTTGTCCACGAGCGCGAGCGCGTCCTCGACGCCGTTGGACACGGGCACGGTGATGCTGACACCGGTGAGGTCGAGGATCCGTCGCACGGGCGGCGTCGGCGCGATGATGTGCACGCTCCCGTCGAGCTCCCGCGTCTGCTGGTACGCCCTGATGATGATGTTCATACCGGACGAGTCCATGAAGGGAACGGCCGCGAGGTCCAGCAGGAAGTGACGACGACCGTGCTGGAACTGGTTCGCCAGATGGTGCTGGAGTCCCGTCGCGGTGTCGATGTCCAGATGTCCCTCGACCGTGAGCAGGACGACGTCCTCGCGAGGCAGGGACACCTCTACGGACAACGGGTTCTGGGCTATGGACACAAGTACCTCCCACAAATTCATGACGGTCTGGGGCGGCTACCCCCGTACGCGCTTTCGATGCCGTCGCCGACGGCACTCGCGACGTGATCAAACTCTCGTCGGCGGTTTCTTGCGGCACGCGCGGGCCATGGCCTCACCAGCGGATCTGTGTCTCTCGTCGCACATGCCCGCGCGTCTACCCCGGCTCCGCCCCCGCATGCGGATCTTCTCGTTCCCGGCATCCGCGCGCCTACGACACGCGGATGCCCACGATGCAGGTGTCGTCGTCGGTGTCCGACCTGCTGTACGTGAGAAGCCGGTCCAGCTGCTGGTCGAGCGTGCACGGCGCCGTGCGGACCGTGGTGAGCAGCTGGGTCATGGACTCCTCCATCGTGCGGTCCCGCCGCTCGATCAGGCCGTCCGTGTACATCAGCAGGGTGTCGTCGGCCGCCAGCTGCACCTCGTCCTCGGCGTACGTCACCTCGGGCACCGCGCCCAGCAGCAGGCCCTTGAGGAGGGGCAGGGACACCGCCTCCGCGTCCCGCACCAGTACGGGCGGCAGATGACCTGCCCTGGCCCAGCGCAACGTCCGGGTGTCCGGGTCGTAGATGCCGCAGACCGCGGTCGCGGTGATGGAGCCCGTCAGATGGTGCGCCACGCTGTTGAGCCAGGTCAGCAGCTGGCCGGGGCCGGCCCCCGTCACCGCGAGCCCGCGCAGGGCGTTGCGCAGGACGACCATGCTCGTCGCGGCCTCTATGCCGTGCCCGGCCACGTCACCCACGCACAGCAGCACCAGACCGGACGGCAGCACGACCGCGTCGTACCAGTCGCCGCCCACGAGCTGTTCGGTCTCGGCGGGCCGGTAGCGGACGGCCACGTCGAGCCGGGGCGCCTGCAGCGGGGCCTGCGTCGGGGGCATGATGGCGTGCTGCAGCTGCAGTGTCAGCCGGTTGCGTTCGGTCGCCTGCTGCTCGGAGTGCGCGAGCTGGTCACGCGTGGCGGCCAGCGCGACCTCCGTCCAGTGCTGGGCCGAGATGTCCTGGTAGGCCCCGCGCAGGACGAAGGGCCGGCCGTCGGCGTCGAGCACCGGCTCCGCCACCACGCGGATGTGGCGGGTCACGTCGTCGGGCCGCTGCAGCCGGACGGCCGCTGCGGCGGGACGCCGGTGGTGGAGCAGCGTGCGCAGGAAGCGGCCGATGGGGACGGCGTCGTCCGGGTGGGCGTGCAGGGCCAGCTCCTCCAGCGGCACGGGACCGCTCGCCGGCGATCTGCCGTACAGGCTGAAGAGCTGGCCGTTCCAGGTGATCTCGCCCGTGAGCAGGTTCTCCTCGAAACCGCCGATGCGGCCCAGACGCTGGGCGTGTTGGAGCAGACTCGCCAGCCGTGCCGTCTCGTCCTCGATGCGCCAGATCAGCAGCACGCTGTTGCCGTGGCGGCTGATGCTGATGTCGGCCACGGTCGCCAGCGCCACCTGGTCGACGAGGGCCGTCAGATTCATGCGCTGGGCGCGGAACGGCTCGCCGGTGGCGTAGACGCGCTCGACCCGCTGGAAGAGTTCGCTCTCCCCGGCGGCCATCGGGTAGGCCTCCAGGAGCAGGGAGCCGCTGATGAGGCCCCGGGGCCGGCCCGCCGGATCCAGGAAGCGGCTGTTGACGTGATGGATGTGGAAGTCGACGAGCTGCCCGCCGTCGAGGTACGGGACGAGGACCAGCGCGGGATCGTGCAGTCCGTCGGCCAGGTCCACCAGCTCGACGGCGTCCGGCAGGACACGGGGCTCGCCGGCGGTGTCGCCGTCGTGCACGAACGCGTACGTCTCCAGGGTGTGGGCGCACAGTTCCGCCAGCGCCTCGATCTGGCGGATCACCTGGGGCGACTGCGGTTCCAGGGGAGTGGGCCAGACGACTTCGAGGACGCCGTGGACCCGCCCGCCCGTGCCGGCGGGCAGGGCGGCCCTTCCTCCGTCGGGGTAGTGGTGCTGGCCGATGGAGGGCAGGCCCGTCTCCGCGAGGGAGCCGATCCACTGCCCCGTGCGCTCGGCGAGACTCGTCCGGGCCACCGTCAGCACACCGGGGGGCACATAGTGCCAGCGCCCGGCCTCCGCGGGGGAGAACCCGGCGCTGCCCGCGAGCGTCAGCGAACCGTCGGACCCCGCGGTCCAGATGGCCACGCCCACCGCGCCCAGCGGGGTCAGCGCGTGATGGAAGAGGGAGTCGGCGACGGCCTGTGTGTCGGGGGCCGCCAGTGCGCCGCTCTCGGCCTCCCGCAGCCGTACCGCGGCGGAGCGCTCGCTCTCCGCGCGCCGGGCCGAGGGGCTCTCGTTGCCCTTCGCGCCGTCGAGGAAGGCCCCCGTCACGTCCGAGAGGCGGTCGCGGGCGGACTGGTTGATGACGTCGACGGCGAGTTCGAGCGGTGTCACCTTCGCCTGTTCGGCCAGCTCGGCGAGCTGGCGGGCGGCCTGGGCCGGGCCGCACCCCAGCCGCTCGACCAGGATGCCCTTGGCGAGTTCGATCAGGGCGCGCCCGTCGGCCTCGGCCTGGGCGGCCTGCACCTCGCGGCGCAGCCGCTCCACGGTCGCGGCCAGCTTGCCCACGGGGTAGCTGGTGCTGAGGGCGGTCGGCGCGTCGGCCACCGTGTCCACGTCCGCGTGTACGTCCACCACTGCTGTTGCGTCTGCCCTCACGTCGCCGGCGTCGTCGCCGGTCTCTTCGGACGCGTCAGGGTGTTCTTCTGGAAGGCTCACGATGCCTTTGCTCCTCGGCGGGGATGCCCATGGGGGCGGGTCGCGGGGACC
>NZ_JBHWZP010000461.1:0-5916 GCF_042728395.1 Streptomyces sp. NPDC060205 | reverse complement strand
CCTCGGGGAGGGGCTTCGCCCCGTCCCACTCAGGGGCGCGGGGAACGGCGCAGTCTTTTGGCTCTGACGGGCGCGGGGAACGGCGCGACCGGCCCCCGCCTCGGGCGGGCGTAGCGAATAGGGTGGGGGCGCTCATCGTCACAGCCGCATCCTGGGAGAAACACGTATGGCACCCGGCCTTCCTACCGCCATGGATCGACCGCACTTCATCGGCATCGGCGGCGCCGGGATGTCGGGGATCGCGAAGATCCTCGCGCAGCGCGGGGCCGCGGTGGCGGGCAGCGACGCGAAGGACTCCGCGACCGCCGAGGCCCTGCGCGCGCAGGGCGCCACCGTCCACATCGGCCACGCCGCGGACCACCTCGCGGCGGACGCCACCTGCGTGGTCGTCTCCTCGGCGATCCGCGCGGACAACCCGGAGCTGGCCCGCGCCGCAGAGCTGGGCATCCCGGTCGTGCACCGCTCGGACGCCCTCGCCCGCCTGATGGACGGCCTGCGGCCCATCGCGGTGGCCGGCACGCACGGCAAGACGACCACGACGTCGATGCTGGCGGTCTCCCTGTCGACGCTGGGCCTGGACCCGTCGTACGCGATCGGCGGCGACCTCGACGTCCCCGGCTCCAACGCCCTGCACGGCGACGGCGACATCTTCGTCGCCGAGGCGGATGAATCGGACCGCAGCTTCCACAAGTACGCGCCCGAGGTGGCGATCGTGCTGAACGTGGAGCTGGACCACCACGCCAACTACGCGTCCATGGACGAGATCTACGAGTCCTTCGAGACGTTCGCCGGCAAGATCGTGCCGGGCGGCACCCTGGTGATCGCCGCCGACCAGGAGGGCGCCCGCGAACTGACCCGGCGGCTGCCGGACGCCATCAGGGACACCATCGAGGTGGTGACGTACGGCGAGTCGAAGGACGCCGACGTACGCGTGCTGTCCGTGGTCCCGCAGGGCCTGAAGAGCGAGGTGACCGTCGCGCTGCACGGCTCCGAGCTCACCTTCACCGTCTCGGTGCCCGGCCGCCACTACGCGCACAACGCGGTGGCGGCCCTGGCGGCGGGCGTGGCCCTGGGCATCCCCGCGGCCGAGCTGGCCCCCGCCCTCGCCTCGTACACGGGAGTGAAGCGGCGCCTGCAGCTCAAGGGCGAGGAGGCGGGCGTGCAGGTCATCGACTCGTACGCGCACCACCCCACCGAGATGACCGCGGACCTGGAGGCGATGCGCGCGGCGGCCGGCGACTCCCGCATCCTGGTCGTCTTCCAGCCCCACCTCTTCTCGCGCACCCAGGAACTGGGCAAGGAGATGGGCCAGGCCCTGGCCCTGGCGGACGCCTCGCTGGTCCTGGACATCTATCCGGCCCGCGAGGACCCGGTCCCCGGGGTGACGAGCGAGCTGATCATCGAGGCGGCGTGGGCGGCGGACGCGGACGTGACACCGGTGCACGACAAGTCACAGGTGCCCGCGATCGTGGCGGGAATGGCGAAGCCCGGTGATCTCGTTCTCACCATGGGCGCGGGAGACGTGACGGACCTCGGACCCGAGATCCTGACCCGCCTGTCGAAGTAGCGGTACCTGAGTAGAGGGGTTGAGCTTTCATGTCGTACGACATCGAGAAGCCGGACGAGCAGTGGCGTGCGGAGCTGAGCCCGGCCGAGTACACCGTCCTGCGCCAGGCCGGCACGGAGCCGGCGTTCCGCGGCGAGTACACCGACACCAAGACGAAGGGCGTCTACTCCTGTCGGGCGTGCGGAGCCGAGCTCTTCACCTCCACGGAGAAGTTCGAGTCGCACTGCGGCTGGCCGTCCTTCTACGACCCGAAGGACTCCGACGCGGTCGAGCTGATCGAGGACCGCTCCCACGGGATGTCGCGGACCGAGGTCCGCTGCTCCCGGTGCGGATCGCACCTCGGACACGTCTTCGAGGGTGAGGGCTATCCGACGCCGACCGACCAGCGGTACTGCATCAACAGCATCTCGCTGCGGCTGACGCCGACCGAGGGCTGACGAGAGCGCACGAGGCTCATGCGTCGAGCCTCGTGGCCAGCCGCTCCTGGAGGCGGGTGCACCGGGCCCGCCCCCGGGGATCAGGCCCGGGGGCGGGCGGTTCGGGGCGGGCGTCGGTGTTTCGTCAGACGTTGACGCCGAAGTCCGCTGCGATGCCCGCGAGGCCGGAGGCGTAGCCCTGGCCGACCGCGCGGAACTTCCACTCCGTGCCGTGGCGGTAGAGCTCGCCGAAGACCATCGCCGTTTCGGTGGCGGCGTCCTCGGACAGGTCGTAGCGGGCGATCTCGGCGCCGCCGGCCTGGTTGACGACGCGGATGAAGGCGCCCCGGACCTGTCCGAAGCTCTGCCCGCGGGCCTGCGCGTCGTGGATGGAGACCGGGAAGACGATCCGGTCGACCTCGGCCGGTACGCCCGCGAGGTTCACCTTGACGGACTCGTCGTCGCCCTCGCCCTCACCGGTGAGGTTGTCACCGGTGTGCTCGACCGAGCCGTCGGGGCTCTTGAGGTTGTTGTAGAAGATGAAGTGCTGGTCGGACAGGACCTTGCCGGAGGCGTCGAGCAGCAGGGCCGAGGCGTCGAGGTCGTAGTCGGCGCCGGTCGTGGTCCGTACGTCCCAGCCGAGGCCGATGAGTACGGCGGTCAGGCCCGGCGCCTCCTTGCTGAGCGAGACGTTGCCGCCTTTGGACAGGGAAACTCCCACTGCGTACTCCTTCTCGAAGCGTGCTCGAAGTGTGCTCGATGCGTGCGGGTCGGGGGTCCGGCCGGGCCCCCGACATAAAATCTACAACACTGTAGAAAAAGGGGAAGGGGGGCGTATCCGTCACGGCCCCGCCGTGCCGTGCCGGTCGGGTCCCGCCGCGGGCGTGGTCGTCATGGGCGGGCCTCCGGCGTCGATACGATGGGACGCCCGTGTTTCGGAGTCGGCGGAAGGGAGGCCGGGCGTGACGGACCAGCGGCAGCGTCCCCCGCGGCGGGGGCAGGGCGAGCTGGAGGCGCAGATCCTGGCGGCCCTGCGTACGGCGGAGGTGCCCGCGACGGCGGGCTGGGTGCAGGAGCGCCTCGGCGGGGATCTCGCCTACACGACCGTCATCACGATCCTGACCCGGCTGCTGGCCAAGGGTGCGGTGACCCGGGAGCGCGTCGGCCGGTCCTTCGTGTGGACCCCGGCCTCGGACGAGGCGGGTCTTGCCGCCCGCCGGATGCGCCGGGTCCTGGACGGCGAACGCGACCGGGAGGCCGTACTCGCGAGCTTCGTCACGTCCCTGGAGCCGAACGACGAGCGGCTGTTGCGTGAACTGCTGGCCCACCCCGAGGCGGAGAGGGAAGACTGAAGCCTCATGGGGGTGTTCGTCTTTCTGCCGCTGGTCCTGCCGTTGACGGCGTGGCCGATCGCCCGGCTCGCCGAGCAGCGGCTGTACCCGCGGACCGCCACCCGGCTGCTGACCGGCCTCGCCGTGGTGATGGCGGTGTGCAGCACGGTGTGCCTGGGGCTGCTGATGGTGGTCGGCACGGCGCAGCTGCCCGGCAACCCGCTGCCCGACGGCTGGTCGGATCCCGAGGTGCGCGAGGCCGTCCCGTACGACGAGATCGCCGGCAAGCTGGCCATCCCGGCGCTCCTCGCGGTGCTGCTGGTCTGCGGACGTACACTGCGACGGCACCGGCGGGTCCGCCGGAACGCCCATCTGGCGCTCGCCGACCTGCCCGCCACCGAGGTGGCCGTCCTGCCCGACGAGGTGCCGTACGCGTACGCCCTCCCCGGCGGGCGGCGGGACCGGGTGGTGGTGACCACCGCGCTCCTCTCCTGCCTCGAACCGGCCGAGCGGCGCGCCCTGTTCGCCCATGAGCGGGCCCATCTGGCCGCCCGGCACCACAGGTTCCTGCTCGCCGCCCAACTGGCCGCGCGCGCCAATCCGTTCCTGCGCCCGCTGTGCACGGCCGTGTCCTACACGACGGAACGGTGGGCCGACGAGGAGGCCGCCCAGGTGGTCGGCAGCCGCCGGGCCGTGGCCTGCGCGATCGGCAAGGCCGCCCTGGTCTCCCGCGGCACCCCGGTGCCCACGCTCGCGGGCCTGGCCGCGCCGGGCCCGGTGCCGCGCCGGGTCGCCGCGCTGCTCGGCCCCGCGCCCGTGCCGCGCACCTGGCCGTCGGTGTTCACCACGGTGGGCCTCGCCGCCTGGGGCGCGGCGGCCGGGACCGCGGTGTCCGCGCTGTCCTCCGCGAACTCCGCGGTGACGATGGTCCTCATCCTGCACGCGGCGACGCCGTTGTGAGCAGGGGCCGGGCGGTCGGCCGGCGGGGTGAGTCGTACCCGCCTCCCGCCCGTATCTCTACATGAATGTAGAGTTTCGCCGATCGGAGTACGGGGGCGCTGAGCGCTCGTGAGTCAGGGGCCGGCCGGATGGAGGCCGAGCGCGGGGAAAGGGGCGCCTGTGGGCGGTAGGGGACAGCGGCGGCATGCTCCGGCCGGAAGCAGGCCGGGCCGGGGGGCACGTGCGGCGCGGCCGACGAGACTGACGCGGCGGGGAAAGATCGTCGCGTGGACGGCGGGGGCGTTCGCGGTGCTCGTGCTCGCCACGGCCGGGGTCGGCGCCTGGGTGTACCAGGACCTGAACGGCAACATCGGCGCGGCCGACATCGACAACAAGCTCGGCGGGGACCGTCCCGAGAACCTCAGTCCGGGCTCGAAGAACATCCTCGTCGTCGGCTCGGACAGCCGGGACGGGGACAACGGGAAGTACGGCAAGGGCCTGACCACCATGCAGTCCGACACCCTGATGGTGATGCACGTCCCGGCCAACCGGAAATGGGCGACCGTGGTGTCCTTCCCGCGCGACTCCTGGGTGCAGATATCCGCGTGCGAGAAGGGCGACGACAGCACCTCCGCCCCGCACCACGCCAAGATCAACGAGGCGTTCGCGATCGGCGGTACCGGCGGCGAGGTCGCGGGAGCCGCCGCCTGCACCATCAAGACGGTCGAGGCGAACACCGGACTGCGGATCGACCACTTCATGTCCGTCGACTTCCAGGGCTTCAAGGGCATGGTCAACGCCCTGGACGGCATCGAGGTCTGCCCCGAGGAGGCCATCCACGACGAGAAGGCCCACCTGGACCTGGAGGCCGGCTGCCAGACCGTCAAGGACGAGGAGGCGCTCGGCTACGTACGCGCGCGGTACAGCGTCGGCGACGGGTCCGACCTCGGACGCATCGGCCGGCAGCAGGAGTTCATGGAGGCGCTGGCCCAGAAGGCGCAGTCGAAGCTGACCAGCCCGACCTCGCTGTACGACTTCCTGCAGTCCGCCACGAAGTCCCTGACCACGGACGAGGACCTGGCCGGCATCAAGCCGCTGTACGGTCTGGCGTCCGAACTGAAGGGCATCCCCAGCAAGAAGCTGACCTTCCTCACCGTGCCCAACTACCCGCGTGAGGCGGACGTGGCCGCCGACAAGGCCAACGTCGTGTGGCAGTACCCGCAGGCCGACGACCTGTTCACCTCCCTGGCCAAGGACAAGGAGGTCGACAAGAAGGCACTGCAGGCCGAGGCCAAGGACGACTTGATATACGCGTCCGGTGTCCGCGTCCAGGTCCTCAACGGCACCGGCGTCTCGGGGCGGGCCGCCGTCGTCGCCGCGAAACTGCGCCTGGCCGGGTTCACCGTCGTCGGCACGGGCAACGCCCCGGAGACGACCCGCGCCACCACGGCCACCTATCCGCAGGGGATGGGCGCGCAGGCGAAGGTGCTCGCCTCCCGGCTGCCCGACACGCGGGCCGCGCAGGGGTCGGACACCGCCGCGGGCGTGGTGACCCTGACGGTGGGAACCGGCCTCGACCCGGACGGCATCCTGTGACCTGCCGGCACATGCGGAACACGCGGTACGGGCGGAACATGCGGATCGGGCGGGGCGGCCGAGGCTG
>NZ_JBHWZP010000460.1:0-5966 GCF_042728395.1 Streptomyces sp. NPDC060205 | reverse complement strand
CTGGGTGAGTGGGGGTGGGGGGATGGTTGGTGGGTTTGTCGCCGTGGCGTTACGCGGCCCCGCCCCGCCCCGTCAGGGGCGCGGGGAACTGCGCGCTCAGCCCCCACCGGCCCGCACCCGACAAATCGGCCGGAGCCACCCCGAACGGTCCGCGGTCGAAATTCAGGGCCGATCCCCCCACCCTCCTAGGGGCGCGGGGAACTGCGCGGGCAACCCCCACCGGCCCGCAGGCGACAACCGGCCGGAGCCACCCCGCCCCTCAGGGGCGCGGGGAACTGCGCAATCCTTTGCCGGGGCGCAGCCGGAACGCGGCCGGGGCCCCGGGTCAGTGGGGCGTGGGGGTGGACGCGTGGATCAAGGCCTGCATCAGCCGTAGGTCCACCCCCATCTCCGGATGCCATTGGACCCCCAGGGCCCAGCCGGGCCCAGGGAGTTCTACCGCCTCCACCGTGCCGTCCTCCGCGAACGCGCTCGCCACGAGGCCCGTTCCCAAGCGACCCACCGCCTGGTGGTGGTAGGTGGGGACGGACGACGCCTCAGCGCCGAGCAGGGCCGCGCAGAGCGACCCCGGCACCGGCTTCACCACGTGCCGGCCGAACACCCCCACCGCCTCGACGTGCCCGTCGATGTGCTGCACGAGCGTCCCCCCGAGCGCGACGTTCAGCAGTTGCATCCCCCGGCAGATGCCGAGCAACGGCGTCCCGGACGCCAGCGCCGCCTCGATCAGGGCGAGTTCCCAGCTGTCGCGGGCCCGCGCCTCCGGTCCGCAGAGGGGGTCGCGCTCGGCCCCGTACCGGGACGGGTCGACGTCGGGACCGCCCGCGATCACCAGCCCGTCGAGCCGGGCCACGGCCCCCGCGGCGTACGCCGGTTCGTCCGGCGGCAGCATCGCGGCCACCCCGCCCGCCGCCTGGACCAGCCGCGGATAGCCGGCCGGCAACAGCGCCGCCTCCAGCTCCCACACCCCCCACCGCGCCGTCTCCAGATACGTACTGACCCCGATCAGTGGCCGGTCGGCCATCCCCGTGCTCCTCACATTCCCATGTCGTCCAAAGAGTGCGACCCCATACCTTTGCCGCCGCAGCGGCCGTACGCCGGCTACGTCAGGAAGCCGCGCAGCAGCGCCGCCGTACCCGCGCAGTGCTCGCGCATCGCCCCGCGCGCCCCGTCCGCGTCCCCGGCCAGCACCGCCTCGGCCAGCGCCGCGTGCTGACGCTGCGAGTGCTCCAGGTTGCGTACCAGCAGGGGGATGCAGTCCAGGAGGTCGTTCACGGTCGAGCGGACGGCCGCGTACTGGGCGGTGAGGGTCGGCGAACCGCACAGTTCCGCGAGGGTGAGGTGGAAGAGGGTGTCCAGGCGCCGGTACTCCGCCAGCGGAGCGTCCCGCGTGCGGGCCAGCGCCTCGCGCAGGAGCGCGGCCCGCGCCCCGGACAGCCCGTGGGCCGCGCAGAGCTCCGCCGCGCCGACCTCCAGCACCTCACGGAAACGCAGTACGTCCTCGATGTCGACCCCCGCCACGCGCCGGCGCAGTTCGGCCCCGCCCGTCGCCCCGGCCGCCTCGGACCGCGCCCGCACGAACGTGCCCCCGTACCGGCCGCGCCGGGACTCGACGAGGCCCTGGTCCTGCAGCACCTTCAGGACCTCGCGCAGCGTCACCCGGCTGATCCCGAGCCGCTGCGCCAGCTCCCGCTCGGCGGGCAGCCGTTCACCGCCGGGGACCAGGCCCAGCCGGACGACCTGGAGGATCTGCTCCAGTGCCTCCTCGAAGCCGTTGCCCGCGCGCACCGGCCGCAGCACCGGCGCCAGCCGGTCACCGTGGCCGTGTGGATCAGAGTCCGGCATCCGGCCGCGCCCCCTTCCCAAGCAATGGTTCCCCGCAATACCTTAGGGCCATTGCCGATCATTGACGGCCAGAGATGGCAGGGGATGGCCGGGGACGGTTCCTGGCCGAACCGAAGGAGGCCCTTTCCGTGGCAGACCGCACACCCCCGCTCACCGTCGAGGAGCTGCACGCCCTCGTCGCGAGCGGCGAGATCGACACGGTCGTCCTGGCCTTCCCGGACATGCAGGGCCGGCTCCAGGGCAAGCGGTTCGCCGCACGCTTCTTCCTCGACGAGGTCCTGGGACACGGCACGGAGGGCTGCAACTACCTCCTCGCGGTCGACGCCGACATGAACACGGTCGACGGCTACGAGATGTCGTCCTGGGAGCGCGGCTACGGCGACTTCGCCATGCATCCGGACGTGAGCACGCTGCGCCGGGTGCCCTGGAACGAGGGCACGGCCCTGCTGGTCGCCGACCTCGCCTGGAACGACGGCTCGCCCGTCGTCGCCGCGCCCCGGCAGATCCTGCGGCGCCAGCTGGAGCGGCTCGCCGAGCACGGCTTCACCGCCCAGGTGGGCACCGAGCTGGAGTTCATCGTCTTCAAGGACACCTACGAGCACGCCTGGGACGCCAACTACCGCGGCCTGACGCCCGCGAACCAGTACAACATCGACTATTCGGTGCTCGGCACCGGACGCATCGAACCTCTGCTGCGCAGGATCCGCAACGAGATGGCGGCGGCCGGGCTGACCGTCGAGTCCGCCAAGGGCGAGTGCAACCCCGGGCAGCACGAGATCGCGTTCAAGTACGACGAGGCCCTGGTCACCTGCGACCAGCACGCCGTCTACAAGACCGGCGCCAAGGAGATCGCCTCCCAGGAGGGCGTCTCGCTCACCTTCATGGCCAAGTACAACGAGCGCGAGGGCAACTCCTGCCACATCCACCTCTCCCTCGCCGACGCCGACGGCACCAACAAGATGGCCGGTGCGGGCGAGGGCGGTATGTCGCAGGTCATGCAGTACTTCCTCGCCGGGCAGCTCGCCGCGCTGCGGGACTTCTCCCTCCTGTACGCGCCCAACATCAACTCGTACAAGCGCTTCCAGCCGGGCTCGTTCGCGCCGACCGCCGTCGCCTGGGGGTACGACAACCGCACCTGCGCGCTGCGCGTGGTCGGGCACGGCCGCTCGATGCGCTTCGAGAACCGGCTCCCCGGCGGCGACGTCAATCCGCATCTGGCCGTCGCGGGACTCGTCGCGGCCGGGCTGTACGGCATCGAGAACAAGCTGGAACTGCCCGAGGCCTGCACGGGGAACGCGTACACCGCGGACTACGCGCACGTGCCCACCACCCTGCGCGAGGCCGCCGAGGTCTGGGAGAACAGCCCGATCGCCCGGGCCGCCTTCGGTGACGAGGTGGTCGCCCACTACCGCAACATGGCGCGCGTCGAACTGGACGCCTTCGACGCCACGGTGACCGACTGGGAGCTGCGCCGCTCCTTCGAACGCATGTGAGAGGTCCTTCGTTGTCGCACACCCCCACCCGGTCCGCACCGCACGACGGGCACGAGCTCGTCGTGCTCAACCCGGCCACCGAAGAAGTCGTCGCCACCGTCCCGGGCGCCGGTCCGGCGGACGTCGACGCGGCCGTCGTACGGGCCGGCGCGGCGCAGGTCCGCTGGGCCGCCCTCGCACCGGGTGAACGGGCCCGGCTGCTGCGCCGGTTCGCCGCCGTCGTCGACGGACACCTCGAAGAACTCGCCCGCCTTGAGGTACGGGAAGCCGGGCACACCCTCGGCAACGCCCGCTGGGAGGCGGGCAACGTCCGCGATCTGCTCGACTACGCGGCCGGGGGAGTGGAACGGCTGACCGGCCGCCAGATCCCGGTGGCGGGCGGCCTCGACGTCACGATCCTCGAACCGCTCGGCGTGGTCGCCGTCATCGCGCCCTGGAACTTCCCCATGCCGATCGCCGCCTGGGGCACGGCCCCCGCGCTCGCCGCCGGGAACGCCGTCGTCCTGAAACCGGCCGAGACGACCCCGCTGACTGCCCTGCGACTGGCCGAACTCGCCCTGGAGGCAGGCCTTCCCGAGCATCTGTTCCAGGTCCTGCCGGGCGCGGGCCCCGTCACGGGCGACGCGCTCGTCGAGCACCCCGGGGTCGCCAAGATCGTCTTCACGGGGTCGACGACCGTGGGCAAACAGGTGCTCGCCAAGGGGGCGGCACAGCTCAAGCGCGTCACCCTCGAACTCGGCGGCAAGAGCCCCAACATCGTCTTCGCCGACGCCGACATCGAGGCCGCCGCGGCAGCCGCCCCGATGTCCTTCCTCGACAACTCCGGCCAGGACTGCTGCGCCCGCACCCGCATCCTCGTCCAGCGTCCGGCGTACGACCGCTTCCTCGAACTCCTCGCCCCCGCGATCGAGTCCGTCGTGGTCGGCGACCCGGCCGACGAGAAGACCGCCATGGGCCCGCTGATCTCCCGGGCCCAGCTGGAACGCGTACGGTCGTACGTCACCGACGACCTGACCGGTATCCGGGGCACCGCCCCCGACGGGCCCGGCTTCTGGTTCCCGCCCACCGTCCTGACCGGAATCGAGCCCCACGCGCGCGTGGCCGTCGAGGAGGTCTTCGGGCCGGTCGCCGTGGTCCTCCCCTTCGAGGACGAGGCCGACGCGATCCGCCTCGCCAACGCCACCGACTACGGCCTCGCGGGCTCCATCTGGACCCGGGACGTGGGCCGCGCCCTGCGTGTGTCGGGCGCCGTCCGCGCCGGGAACCTGTCCGTCAACTCCCACTCCAGCGTCCGCTACTGGACCCCCTTCGGTGGCTTCAAGCAGTCCGGCATCGGCCGCGAACTCGGCCCGGACGCCCTGACCGCCTTCACCGAGACCAAGAACGTCTTCATCAGCACGGAGGGCCCCGCACAGTGACCGAATCGACCTCACCGACCGACGCCGTCGTCTGCCGCCGTCTCGTCGGCCGCACCGCCGTCATCACCGGCGCCGGCAGCGGTATCGGCCTCGCCACCGCACGCCGGCTCGCCTCCGAGGGCGCCCATGTCGTCTGCGGCGATGTCGACGAGACGCGGGGGCGGGCCGCCGCGGAGGAGATCGGCGGGATCTTCGTCAAGGTCGACGTCACCGACCCCGACCAGGTCGAAGCGCTCTTCGGGACCGCGCACAGCACGTACGGATCCGTCGACATCGCCTTCAACAACGCGGGCATCTCACCGCCCGACGACGACTCGATCCTGGAGACCGGACTGGAGGCCTGGAAGCGCGTCCAGGAGGTCAACCTCACCTCCGTGTACCTGTGCTGCAAGGCCGCGATCCCCTACATGCGGCGCCAGGGCAAGGGCTCGATCATCAACACCGCGTCCTTCGTGGCCCGGATGGGCGCCGCGACCTCGCAGATCTCGTACACCGCGTCCAAGGGCGGGGTGCTGGCGATGACCCGTGAACTGGGCGTGCAGTTCGCCCGCGAGGGCATCCGGGTCAACGCCCTGTGCCCCGGTCCCGTCAACACCCCCCTGCTCCAGGAGCTGTTCGCCAAGGACCCGGAGCGGGCCGCGCGGCGGCTCGTGCACATTCCGCTCGGGCGGTTCGCGGAGGCGGACGAGATCGCCGCCGCGGTCGCCTTCCTCGCCAGCGACGACTCCTCGTTCGTGAACGCCACGGACTTCCTGGTGGACGGCGGGATCTCGGGCGCGTACGTCACACCGCTGTAGGGCCCACCGGGATACCGCTGTAGGGCCTACCGGGACACCGCTGCAGGGCCCGTCGGGCGGACGGCCCTGTGCCCGTGCCGGACGGCGCCTAGAGTGCCGGGATGAGCATGACGACCCCGCCCGGCTGGTACCGGGACCCCTCCGCCCCGCACACGGAGCGCTGGTGGGACGGGACCGCCTGGACCGAGCACCGCCGCACCCCCGGGACACCGCAGCAGGAACTGCACCAGCAGCAGCCTCAGCAGCAGCCGTACCCGCAGTCCTACGGGCCGGCGCCGACGGTGCCGATGCCGGCGGCCGACGGCTCCGGGCGGGCGAAGGCGGTCGCCCTCACCACCGCGGCGGCCGGGATCTCCGGGATGCTGGCCGGGCAGGGGCTGCTGGTGCTGGTGGTGACGTACGGGACGGTGCTGACG
>NZ_JBHWZP010000459.1:0-5978 GCF_042728395.1 Streptomyces sp. NPDC060205 | reverse complement strand
GCTTCCACCCCATCCGCCGTCTGCCGACGAGACCGCTCGGGCCCATCCAGCCCGTCCGGCGTTTGAGGACGAGACCGCTCGGGCCCATCCAGCCCGTCCGGCGTCTGAGGACGAGGCCGTTCAGGCCGATCGGGGGTCCGGGGGCGGAGCCCCTGGCCGGGCCCAGGGGCGGAGCCCCCGCCGGACAACGACCCGCTCACTCGCCCTCCCGCATGGGAACCCGCACGCCCCGCTCATCAGCGACCGTCTCCGCGATGTCGTACCCGGCATCGACATGCCGAATGACCCCCATCCCGGGGTCGTTCGTCAGCACGCGGCGAATCTTCTCGCCCGCCAACCGCGTGCCGTCGGCCACCGACACCTGCCCCGCGTGGATGGAGCGCCCCATGCCCACACCACCCCCGTGGTGGATGGACACCCAGGACGCACCGGAGGCCACGTTCACCATGGCGTTCAGCAGCGGCCAGTCGGCGATCGCGTCGGAGCCGTCGAGCATGGCCTCGGTCTCGCGGTACGGGGAGGCGACGGAGCCGCAGTCGAGGTGGTCGCGGCCGATGGCCAGCGGCGCGGCGAGTTCGCCCGAGGCGACCATGTCGTTGAAGCGCTCGCCCGCCTTGTCCCGCTCTCCGTAGCCGAGCCAGCAGATCCGGGCGGGCAGGCCCTGGAAGTGGACGCGCTCGCCGGCCAGCTTGATCCAGCGGTGCAGGGACTCGTTCTCGGGGAAGAGGTCGAGGATCGCCTTGTCGGTCTTGTGGATGTCGGACGCCTCGCCGGACAGGGCGGCCCAGCGGAAGGGGCCCTTGCCCTCGGAGAACAGCGGCCGGATGTAGGCGGGCACGAAGCCGGGGAAGGCGAACGCCCGCTCGTATCCAGCGAGTTGAGCCTCGCCCCGGATGGAGTTGCCGTAGTCGAAGACCTCGGCGCCGGCATCCATGAAGCCCACCATGGCCTCCACGTGCCGCGCCATGGACTCCCGGGCCCGGGTGGTGAAACCGGCCGGGTCCTTCGCGGCGTACGCGGCCATGTCGTCGAACTCGACGCCCACGGGCAGGTAGGCCAGCGGGTCGTGGGCCGAGGTCTGGTCGGTCACGATGTCGATCGGGGCGCCCTCGGCGAGCATCCGCGGCAGCAGGTCGGCGGCGTTGCCGAGCAGGCCGATGGAGAGCGGGCGGCGGGCGTCCCGGGCCTCCACGGCGAGCTGGAGGGCGTGCTCCAGGGAGTCGGCGCGTACGTCCAGGTACCGGTGCTCGATGCGGCGCTCGATGGCGCGCGGGTCGACGTCGATGCAGATCGCGACGCCGTCGTTCATCGTCACGGCGAGCGGCTGGGCGCCGCCCATGCCGCCGAGGCCGGCCGTCAGGGTGATGGTCCCGGCGAGCGTCCCGCCGAACTTCTTCGCGGCGACGGCGGAGAAGGTCTCGTAGGTGCCCTGGAGGATGCCCTGCGTGCCGATGTAGATCCACGACCCGGCGGTCATCTGGCCGTACATCGTGAGGCCGAGGGCTTCGAGGCGGCGGAACTCCTCCCAGTTCGCCCAGTCGCCGACCAGGTTGGAGTTGGCGATGAGGACGCGCGGCGCCCACTCGTGGGTCTGCATGACGCCGACGGGGCGGCCGGACTGGACGAGCATCGTCTCGTCCTGCTTCAGCGTCCGCAGCGTACGGACCATGGCGTCGTAGGAGCGCCAGTCGCGGGCGGCCTTGCCGGTGCCGCCGTAGACGACGAGCTTGTCGGGGTGCTCGGCGACCTCGGGGTCGAGGTTGTTCTGCAGCATCCGCAGAGCGGCTTCCTGCTGCCATCCCAGGGCGCTCAGTTCCGTTCCGCGCGGTGCTCGGACGGGGCGGGGTCCTGACATGGTCTGCCTCCTGGCGACGGGTGAGTACTCCGGGCGGTGCCGTTCGTACAGCGATGCGGCGATACAACGGTGCGGCGATACAGCGATACAGCAGATATTCACATCCTGGGCTCCTGAATAGAACTAGTCAATACCCTCGCGGGCCAGCACGGGCGCCGTACAGGTGTTTGGCTGGATGAATGGCTGCATACACAGGCTCAGAGGACGCGGACAGTGATACCGAGACGAACCCCGGCACGAACCGGGCCGGCGGACGGACGGACGGGGCCGCGCGGCGCGACGAGGCCGTGCGCGCCGCCGTGGAACAAGGACTCGTAAGCCCGTCCACCCCCCTCGTCGCACTCCTCGACATCACCGGAATCCGTTCCTCCGTAACGGCCCTGCGGGCGGCCTTCGACGCGGTGACCGCACCGGGTACGCCGGTGCTGCACGCGTTCGCGGTGAAGGCGACCCCGCTCGTCCCCGTACTGCGGCTGCTGCACCGGGAGGGCATCGGCATGGAGGTCGCGAGCCCCGGCGAACTGGCTCTCGCCCGCGCGGCCGGCGTACCCCCGTCCCGTACGGTCCTCGACTCGCCCGCGAAGACCCCCGCGGAGCTGCGGGAGGCACTCGCGCTGGGTATCGCGGTCAACGCCGACAACCCTCAGGAGCTGGCGCGGATCGACGCGCTGGTCGGGTCGGCGTCGACCCGCTCGCCTCTGGGGCTGCGGGTGAACCCGCAGGTCGGCGGGGGTTCGATCGGAGCGCTGTCCACGGCGACGGCGACCTCGAAGTTCGGCGTCGCGCTGCGGGACGAGGGGGCGCGCGAGTGGGTCGTGCGGGCGTACCTGGACCGGCCGTGGCTGACGCGGCTGCACACGCACTCGGGTTCGCAGGGGATGCCGCTGGAGCTGATGGCGCGCGGGGTGGCCGAGGCGTACGGGCTCGCGGAGGAGATCAACGGGCGGGCCGGGCGACGGCAGATCGACACGCTCGACATCGGCGGCGGGCTGCCGGTGAACTTCGGCTCGGACGTCCACACCCCGACGTACGAGGAGTACGCACGGCTCCTGGCGTCGAGTGTGCCGGGGCTGTTCGACGGGCGGTACGGGCTGGTCACGGAGTTCGGGCGGTCGCTGCTCGCCAAGCACGGCGTGGTGCTGGCACGCGTCGAGTACGCGAAGTCGGCGGGCGGACGGGCCATCGCGGTGACGCACGCGGGAGTCCAGGTGGCGGCCCGCACGGTGTACGCGCCCGAGTCCTGGCCGCTGCGGGTGGCCGCGTACGACGCCAAGGGGCGGCCGAAGACGGGGCCCGAGGTGGTCCAGGACGTGGCGGGGCCCGCCTGTTTCGCGGGTGACCTGCTGGCACAGGGCCGGTCGATGCCGCTGCTCGAACAGGGCGACTACGCGGCGGCGCTGGACACGGGCGCGTACTACTTCGCGCACCACTACGGGTACAACTCGCTCGCGCGGCCCGCCGTGCACGGTTTCGGTCCGGACGGAGCCGGCGGGGTGCGGTTCGCGACGGTCCGCGCGGCACAGACGATCGACGAACTCGTGGCGGAGTCGGGAGGGGCGTTCACCGAGGCGCTGACCGCCGGGCCGTCGGCCTGATGCGTGCGATTCCGGCGGGACCGGAATGAATCCGCGAACCGGGCAAAGCCAGAAGGTCTGATTATCTTCAGGGCAATCGACCCACACTAGCCAGCAACTGGCATGTTCCACGGGAAATTGCACTATCTCTCACTCGTCACGCACACGTTGCGTAGCTTCTGCGTCACTCAGCTGAACCGACGGGCGGGAGGGAAGCACCGTGCCCGGAATCGACGAGTGCCTGCTGGAGGCCATGAGGCTGCCCGGAGCCCGGGGAGCCTCGGTGGTCGACTGGACCAGCGGACTGGCTCTGGGCACGGTCGGGGACTCACCGAACGGGGATCACGAGGCCACCGCGGCCGAGGCGGCGGAACTCGCCCGGCTCGCCGCGGAGCACAAGGCCTTCGCACCCGAGGAAGGAGCCGACTGGTCCGGCGGGCAACCGCCGGTGGAAGACCTCATCGTCAGCAACAGGGACAGCTATCACGTCCTGCGTTTCGTCCGCACGACCTTCGACAGCAGTGTGTTCCTGCATCTGTGGCTGGGACGTTCGGACGGCAACCTCGCCCTGGCCCGAATACGCCTGGGCGAGATGGCGGAACGGCTGGTGGTGGGGTGACCACGATGGAAGCAGGCCCCCTGCCGGGACTGGGCAGACCCGACCCCGACCCGCCCGACCCGTCCGTCCAGCCGGCCGGCCCGGACCGGCAGGCCTTGGTCCCGCCCGTGCTCAGCCCCATGCTGAGCCGGCTCGCGGAGGAGCGCGCCACCGGCGTACTGACCCGGGACCGCGGCGTGCTCTACCTGGTCGAGGGCCAGGTCGTGCACGCCGAGAGCCCCGCGACCCCCGGGCTGGACATCCTGCTCACCAGCCGTGGGGCGCTGGGTTCCGACGGCTGGTGGGAGGCGGTCTCGGAGGCGGGCGCCGAACGCCGCGTCGGACGGTTCCTGGTGGACAGCGGACGGCTGGCCGCGGGCGCCCTGGAGCTGTGCCATCTGGGGGCGCTGTACGACGCCGCGTTCTTCACGCTCGGCGCGAGCAGCGGCCCGGCGCGGTTCCGGTACGGGGTCGCGCACTGGATCGGCCCCGTACGGCCGGTGACCGTGGGCGCGGTGGAGCGCGAGACGCTGCGGCGCCGCGCGCTGCTGCACCGCATCTGGCCGGACCCGGACACGGACACCGCGGAACTCGTGCGGACCGCCCGTGCCGTCGACGTGGTCCTTCCGCCGCGTCAGCGCACGGTTCTCGACCAGGTCGACGGGGAGCGCACGGTCTCGGACATCTCCCGGGTCCTCGGCCGGCCGGGGTTCCACACGCTGGTCGACGTCCGCCGGCTGGCGGCCGCCGGGATCGTGACGACCCGCGCGCGGACGGTCGAGTGCCGGGCACCGGAGACCGTCGCACCCCCCGTGTCCCCCCTGTCCCCCGTCTCCACTGCGACCGCACAGGCGGCGCAGGCCGCGCAGGCGTCGGCGGATCCCGACGTGGCCCTGCTGCGCCGGCTCAGAGACGCATTGGAGGCCTTGTGATCCGCGCGCTCCGACAGCGTGCCGAGAGGAGACAACTGATGGCGGCGGAGGCCGAAGTCCTCGACGAACTGCACCGGTTACGGGCCCGGGTGCCCCAGCTGACGGGCGCGCTCGCGGCCAGCGTCGACGGCCTGGTACTGGCCCAGGACACTCCGGGCGTGGAGCCGGAGGGGCTGGCCGCCCTCACCGCCGCCGCACTGGGGGTCGCCCTCCGCGTGGCGGACGCGACCGGCCGGGGCGACTTCCGCGAACTGCTGCTGCGCGGCGAGCACGGCTATGTGGCGACCTACGCGGCGGGACCCTCCGCCGTACTGACGCTGCTGGCGGGAGACCGGGCCAACGTCGGCCGGCTGCATCTCGAAGGGCGCCGCTCCGGCAGCCGGATCGGTGAACTCGTCGAGGCCGCAGCCGAGGCCCAGCCGGCCCCGGCGGCACGGCCCGCCCCGAAGGCCGCCCTCACACCGCGCACCAGAACCGCGCGCACCGCGCGCACGGTCCCCGGGCCGACCGGTGAGAGCCGTTGAACCCGGCCGCACCGAACAGGCCCGGACCGATCCGAACCAACACGAACCAACCCGAACCGAAAGGACCGGCATCACCATGACCAACACCGAGACCGCGTTGAAAGAGACCCTGGCCTCCATCGAGGGCGCGACCGGAGCCGCTCTCGTCGACTACACCACCGGTATGGCGCTGGGCACGATCGGCGGCAGCAAGAGCTTCGACCTCACCGTCGCCGCGGCCGGGAACACCGACGTCGTCCGCGCCAAGATCCGCACCATGGAGCACCTGGGTCTGAAGGGCGAGATCGAGGACATCCTGATCACGCTGTCCGACCAGTACCACCTGATCCGGCTGATCAAGGGCCGTGGCGGCAACGGACTCTTCCTCTACCTGGTGCTCGACGCCAAACGCGCCAACCTGGCGATGGCCAGGCACCAGTTGAAGAAGATCGAGAGCGATCTGGAGGTCTGAGGGATCAGACCAGCACCCCGGCCCGACGCCGCGCCCCACCGGGC
>NZ_JBHWZP010000458.1:0-6055 GCF_042728395.1 Streptomyces sp. NPDC060205 | reverse complement strand
GGGCTGCGCCCCTGAAAAGCAAAAGCCGGGGCGCAGCCCCGCTTTTGAGGGGCGCGGGGAACGGCGCGGCCCGCCCCCACCGACCCGCACCCGACGACGGACGCAGTCTTTCAGGGGCGCGGGGAACTGCGCGAGCAACCCCCACGCCCCCGCACCCGACGGCGGCGGGGCGCGGTTTTCAGGGGTGCGGGGAACTGCGCGAACGGCCCCCGCTGGGGCGCGCGTGGGGGTCGACCCGCAGGTCAGGGGTCAATGTGCGCGTAAGCAAGAGATAAGAGTTGAGCCCCCACGACTCACCTCTGTTGACCACGCGGCAAGCGTCATGCACACTTGAGTCCGTTCCACTCAAGTCATTGCTGGAGGAATTGAAATGGCACGTGCGGTCGGCATCGACCTGGGCACGACTAACTCCGTCGTCAGCGTTCTGGAGGGCGGTGAGCCCACCGTCATCACCAACGCCGAGGGCGCCAGGACCACGCCGTCCGTCGTCGCCTTCGCCAAGAACGGCGAGGTGCTCGTCGGCGAGGTCGCCAAGCGCCAGGCGGTCACGAACGTGGACCGGACCATCAGGTCCGTCAAGCGTCACATGGGCACGGACTGGAAGATCGAGCTCGACGGCAAGCACTTCAACCCGCAGCAGATGAGCGCCTTCATCCTGCAGAAGCTGAAGCGCGACGCCGAGGCGTACCTGGGCGAGAAGGTGGCCGACGCGGTCATCACGGTCCCGGCGTACTTCAACGACTCCGAGCGTCAGGCGACGAAGGAGGCCGGCGAGATCGCGGGCCTGAACGTCCTGCGCATCGTGAACGAGCCGACCGCCGCCGCGCTGGCGTACGGCCTCGACAAGGACGACCAGACGATCCTCGTCTTCGACCTCGGTGGCGGCACGTTCGACGTGTCCCTCCTGGAGATCGGCGACGGCGTCGTCGAGGTGAAGGCCACCAACGGCGACAACCACCTCGGTGGTGACGACTGGGACCAGCGGGTCGTCGACTACCTGGTGAAGCAGTTCGCGTCCGGCCACGGTGTGGACCTGGGCAAGGACAAGATGGCCCTCCAGCGTCTGCGCGAGGCCGCGGAGAAGGCCAAGATCGAGCTGTCCTCCTCCACGGAGACCTCGATCAACCTGCCCTACATCACGGCCTCCGCCGAGGGCCCGCTGCACCTGGACGAGAAGCTCACGCGCGCCCAGTTCCAGCAGCTGACGGCCGACCTGCTGGAGCGCTGCAAGACGCCGTTCCACAACGTCATCAAGGACGCCGGCATCCAGCTGTCCGAGATCGACCACGTCGTCCTCGTCGGTGGCTCCACCCGTATGCCCGCCGTGGCCGAGCTCGTCAAGGAGCTCACCGGCGGCCAGGACGCCAACAAGGGCGTCAACCCGGACGAGGTCGTCGCCATCGGCGCCGCCCTGCAGGCCGGTGTCCTCAAGGGTGAGGTCAAGGACGTCCTGCTCCTCGACGTGACCCCGCTGTCCCTCGGTATCGAGACCAAGGGAGGGATCATGACGAAGCTCATCGAGCGCAACACCACGATCCCGACCAAGCGGTCCGAGATCTTCACGACGGCCGAGGACAACCAGCCGTCCGTCCAGATCCAGGTCTACCAGGGCGAGCGCGAGATCGCGGCGTACAACAAGAAGCTCGGGATGTTCGAGCTGACCGGTCTGCCGCCGGCCCCGCGCGGTGTCCCGCAGATCGAGGTCGCGTTCGACATCGACGCCAACGGCATCATGCACGTGACCGCGAAGGACCTCGGCACGGGCAAGGAGCAGAAGATGACCGTCACCGGCGGCTCCTCGCTGCCGAAGGACGAGGTCGACCGCATGCGCCAGGAGGCCGAGCAGTACGCGGACGAGGACCACCGCCGCCGCGAGGCGGCCGAGGCCCGCAACCAGGGCGAGCAGCTCGTCTACCAGACGGAGAAGTTCCTCAAGGACAACGAGGACAAGGTCCCCGGCGACGTCAAGACCGAGGTCGAGACGAGCGTCGAGGAGCTGAAGGCCGCGCTCAAGGGCGAGGACACCGCCGAGATCCGTACGGCCACCGAGAAGGTCGCCGCCGTCTCCCAGAAGCTGGGCCAGGCGATGTACGCCGACGCCCAGGCCGCTCAGGGCGCCGCCGGTGCCGAGGCCCCGGGCGCCGGCCCGGACGCCGGTGCCAAGGCCGCCGACGACGACGTCGTCGACGCCGAGATCGTCGACGAGGACCGTGACCGCAAGGACGGTGCCGCGTGACGGAGGAGACCCCGGGCTTCGACGAGCAGCCCGACGTCCCCTCCGGCGCCACCCCTGAAGACGCCGAGCCGAAGGCCGCCCCCTCCTCCGCGGAGGACGGGGCGGCCCCGGCCGGGGACACGGCAGCAGCTCAGTCAGCAGCCCAGATCGCAGGCCTGACGGCCCAGCTGGACCAGGTGCGTACGGCGCTCAACGAGCGCACGGCGGACGTCCAGCGGCTCCAGGCCGAGTACCAGAACTACCGCCGCCGGGTCGAGCGCGACCGGATCGCGGTCAAGGAACTCGCCATCGCGAGCCTCCTGACCGAGCTCCTGCCCGTGCTCGACGACATCGGCCGCGCGCGGGAACACGGCGAACTGCTCGGCGGTTTCAAGTCGGTGGCCGAGTCGCTGGAGACCGTCGCGGCCAAGATGGGCCTGCAGCAGTTCGGCAAGGAGGGCGAGCCCTTCGACCCGATGATCCACGAGGCCCTGATGCACTCGTACGCGCCGGACGTCACGGAGACGACGTGCGTGGCGATTCTGCAGCCGGGGTATCGCTTCGGCGAGCGCACCATCCGCCCCGCGCGGGTGGCGGTCGCCGAGCCGCAGCCGGGAGCGCAGCCCGTCAAGGGCGACGAGACGGATGCGGGGACCGCGGCGGCCGACGACAAGGAGAGCGGTGGCCCGGACGAGGGCTGACGTGAAACAGGGCGTACGCGCGCCCCTTTGCACGGAGAACGTCGAGCGCGTACGTGACGGTGGCGTACGGAAGGAGGGGCGTCGAGGATGAGCACCAAGGACTTCATCGAGAAGGACTACTACAAGGTCCTCGGCGTCCCCAAGGACGCCACCGAGG
Organism: Streptomyces sp. NPDC060205; assembly: GCF_042728395.1. Taxonomy (NCBI): domain Bacteria; kingdom Bacillati; phylum Actinomycetota; class Actinomycetes; order Kitasatosporales; family Streptomycetaceae; genus Streptomyces; species Streptomyces sp. NPDC060205. Next base: position 2,982 of record NZ_JBHWZP010000458.1, on the reverse strand, counting down.
CCGAGATCAAGAAGGCGTACCGCAAACTCGCCCGCGAGTTCCACCCGGACGCCAACAAGGGGAACGCCCGCGCCGAGGAGCGCTTCAAGGAGATCTCCGAGGCGAACGACATCCTCGGGGACCCCAAGAAGCGCAAGGAGTACGACGAGGCCCGCACCCTCTTCGGCAACGGCGGCTTCCGTCCCGGCCCGGCCGGTTCGGGCGGCTCCTTCAACTTCGACCTGGGGGACCTCTTCGGAGGCGGCCCCCAGGGCGGAGGCGGCGGTCCGCAGGGCGGGGCCGGGGGCTTCGGTGGCGGCATAGGGGACGTCTTCGGCGGACTCTTCAACCGCGGCGGCGCGGGCCCCGGCGCCCGCACGCAGCCGCGGCGCGGCCAGGACATCGACACCGAGGTCACGCTCAGCTTCACGGAGGCCGTGGACGGGGCGACCGTCCCGCTGCGGATGACCTCGCAGTCCCCCTGCAAGGCCTGTTCGGGCACCGGCGACAAGAACGGCACACCGCGCGTGTGCCCGACCTGCGTCGGCACCGGCCAGGTGGCGCGCGGTTCGGGCGGCGGGTTCTCGCTGACCGACCCGTGCCCCGACTGCAAGGGCCGCGGCCTGATCGCGGAGCACGCGTGCGCGGTCTGCAGCGGCTCGGGACGCGCCAAGTCGTCCCGCACCATGCAGGTCCGTATCCCCGCGGGGGTGTCGGACAGCCAGCGCATCCGGCTGCGCGGCAAGGGCGCGCCGGGCGAACGGGGCGGCCCCTCGGGCGACCTGTACGTCACGGTGCACGTGGACACGCACCCGGTCTTCGGCCGCAAGGGCGACAACCTCACCGTCACCGTGCCCGTCACCTTCACGGAGGCGGCACTGGGCGGCGAGGTCCGCGTGCCCACACTCGGGGGGCCTCCGGTCACCCTGAAACTGCCGCCGGGCACCCCCAACGGCCGTACGATGCGGGCCCGCGGCAAGGGCGCGGTCCGCAAGGACGGCACCCGCGGGGACCTGTTGGTCACCGTCGAGGTGAGTGTTCCGGCGGACCTGACGGGGAAGGCTCGTGACGCGCTGGAGGCGTATCGCGAGGCGACCGCGGAGGAGGATCCGCGGGCTGAGCTGTTCCAGGCCGCGAAGGGAGCATGAGGACACCATGGACGCACCCGGACGCCGTCGGCAGAACTCCTTCACCGGCAGGGCCTACGAGCTGACGGAAGAGACACCGGTGTACGTCATCTCGGTGGCCGCCCAGCTCTCCGGTCTGCACCCGCAGACGCTGCGTCAGTACGACCGCCTCGGCCTGGTCTCCCCGGACCGCACGGCCGGGCGCGGCCGGCGCTACTCCGCCCGCGACATCGAACTGCTGCGCACCGTCCAGCAGTTGTCGCAGGACGAGGGCATCAACCTCGCCGGCATCAAGCGCATCATCGAGCTGGAGAACCAGGTCGCCGCACTGCAGTCCCGGGTCGCGGAACTGTCGTCGGCCCTGGAGGGCGCGGCGGCGACCATGCAGCAGCGCGAGGCCGCGGTGCACGCCTCGTACCGCCGCGACCTGGTCCCGTACCAGGAGGTCCAGCAGACCAGCGCCCTGGTGGTGTGGCGCCCCAAACGCCCACCGACGGACTGAGCCGCACGCGCGGTCACGCACGCCGAGGGGCCCGGAGGTTCACCACGAACCTCCGGGCCCCTCGCGTTTCCCGCTGCCGGTCCGCCGTGCCACGAAGACGAACTCGCGGCCCGGGCGGTCGGGGGCGTCGCGGATGTCCTGTACGGCATAGCCCTGAGCCCGCAGGTCCGCCTCGATCTCCTGCCGTTCACGGAAGCGCAGTGTCGAATCCGAGGTCAACTCCTGACCGTCGGCGGCGAACACATAGGTGTGGCGGAACGTCACCAGCTGCCCGCTGACGTCGTTCAGATCGACCCAGCTCTCGACCGCGCCGACACCCGGGATGTCCGTCACGGCGTACGAGGCCTCGCGGTTCCACTCCTCCCAGGCGCGCCGGGCGGGATCCCGGGTCTCGAAGACGAGGTGCCCGCCGGGCCGCAGGGCTTCGTGGGCGCCCCGCAGGGTGTCCCGCCACGCCTGGTCGCCGGTGATCTGCTGGGCCACGTTCGCCGTCATCGTCGCGAGGTCGACGCGCAGGGGCGGGAGCGCGGTGGCGTCCCCGTGGATCCAGCGCACCCGCTCGCCACCGGGTTTGGCGCGGGCCACGTCGAGGGAGGCGCGCGCCGGATCGACCCCGACGACCTCGATCCCGCGCGCGGCGAGCAGCAGCGCGAACACCCCGGTCCCGCAGCCGATGTCGAGCACTCGGCGCGCCCCGAACTCCGCGGCGATCCGGACGTACGCGTCGAGGTCGCCGCGGTCGGGATCGAGCGGGTCGTAGACCGCGGCGAGCCGGGGATGCGCGAAGAGCGCGTCGGCACCGCTGGAGGACGGCTTCCGCCAATCCGGCTCGGACACGCGGGCCCCCTGGAACGTGTGGCGGAGACGCTGGACGAGGGGCCAACGATACGGCGACGCGGCGTGAGCGTCCCGGCACGCCCGCCGGGGCGGTGGAAATCGTGGTGTGCGGGGCCGGTGGGAGCGGGTAACGTCCTTGGCATGTTCTTCCAGACGCCGATTTACGAGTGAGAGCGTGACGGGCCCCGCCGACGTCCTTCGACGCCGCCGCCCGTCCCCCACCGACGAATCCGTAGATCACTTCGCATCAGCACCGGGAGAACCCGTGACCGTGAGCAAGAACATCAACAACCCCGTGGGCCAGGGCGGCGGCCAGCGCAAGAAGCAGTCCCGCGCCGAGCGGGCGAACAACGGCCCGTACCGCAACCTCGACCGCCAGGGCGCGGCCGAGCAGAAGGCGGAGCTGGTGCGCAAGATGCGCGAGAAGGCCGCCGCGGCCGAGGCCGCCCGCACGTCGGACGACGACGGCGCGCAGAGCTGAGCTGAGCTGACACATGCAGGACAGCAGGGCCCGGACCGTGCACCGCGGTCCGGGCC
>NZ_JBHWZP010000457.1:0-6090 GCF_042728395.1 Streptomyces sp. NPDC060205 | reverse complement strand
CGCGCTCAGCCCCCACCGGCCGGTGGACAGGTCACTACCATCAGCCCCACCCCCTCAAGGGGCGCGGGGAACTGCGCGCTCAGCCCCCACCGGCCCGCAGACAAGACGGAACAGGGGCGGGCCCCTTCAGGGGCGCGGGGAACTGCGCGGCCAGCCCCCACCGGGCGGCGCCGTGTAGGGCGGGGGTTCCAAGGGGGTGAGGAGGCAGCGGCCGACCAGGCCCACCCCCGCGTCGAGGCGGTTCGTGAACTCCTCCGCCAGGTCGGGGAGTTCCCGCAGCGCCCACACCGCCCGCGCAGCGGACCACGCCGCGTCCCGCGCCCGGTCGAGGCTCCACGCCCCCAGCAGGTGCGTCAGCGGATCGGCGATCTGGAGGAGGTCGGGCCCCGGCATCAGGTCCTCCCGGATCCGCTCCTCCAGCGCGATCAGGACCTCGCCGACCTGGTCGAACTCGTCCTCCAGTTCCCCCGGTTCGCAGCCGAGCGTACGACACGCGTCCACGACCGCGAGCGCGAGATCGTGCCCGATGTGCGCATTGATACCGGCGAGGGCGAACTGCAGCGGACGTACCCCCGGATGCCCCCGCAACTGGAACAGCGGCCGCCAGCAGGCGGGCGGCCGGCGGTCCAGGGCGACCGCCTCGACCGCCCCGAGGTACCGCTCGGCGAACCGCACATCGAGCGTGACCGCGGCCCGTACGTCGCTGAAGTGCCCCGCGTCCACACGTCTGGAGACCTCCTCGGTGACGGCGAGGTACACCCGGTTGAAGACCGCGACACCGTCCCGCTCGGGCCACAGCGCGTCGAGCGCGCGCATACGGCGTACCACCGCGTCGAGCCCGTGGACGAGGACCGTGTCTTGCGCGAAGCGCTCCAACCGCACCATGGGGGCAGGGTCCCAGGCCTAGGCTGTGCCGAGGGCCGCCGGGCCGGTCGCTTCCCCAGAACGGGGGATTACGCGGGGCCTGGAGGAGGGGGAGCACCACGTGTCAGTCCGACGTGCCGAGCGTCTGACCGCCCGCCGGGCGGAGCGCCGACGTGCCGCCCGGCGCGGTGCCATGGTGGCGCTGGCCTCCGTCGTCGTCGCGGCCGGCACCGTGACGGGGGTGATGTCCGCGCTGGACGACGGCCGGGGCAGCGACGAGGCACGGCCCGACGTGTCCGGCACACCGTTCCTGCAGCCCCTTCCCTACAGGCCCACCCCTTCGGTCTCGGCGACCTCCGGCTCCCCGTCGCCCTCGCCCTCCGCGTCCGCGTCGAAGGCGGGGCCGCGCCCCCAGCCGTCCAAGTCCGCGGCCACGAAGCCGAAAACCGAGCCCGCGTCCGTGCGGCTGTACCGCCACGGCGACTCCCAGGTCCTGGACTGGGTCCGGGCCAACCCCGACGACCCGCGCCGCCCGGTCATCGAGTCCCGGATAGCCGACCGCCCCGCCGCGGTCTGGTTCGCGGACTACACGCCGTCGAACATCACCGCCCGCGTCAGGGCGGTCACTTCGGCCGGGGCGGCGAAGGGCCGTGTGCCCGTCGTCGTCCCGTACGCGATACCGGACCGCGACTGCGGCGGGGCCTCGCAGGGCGGCGCGCCGGACCTCGGCGCGTACGACGGGTGGATCGAGAAGTTCGCGGCGGGCCTCGGCGGCGGTGCGGTCGTGGTGATCCTGGAGCCGGACGCGATCGCCCAGTCGGACTGTCTCTCCGAGGGCCAACGGACGGCCCGTTTCAGCGCGTTGGCCCGCGCGGGCCGTGTCCTGAAGGCGGCGAACCCGAAGGCGCGGGTCTACTTCGACGCGGGCCACTCGGACTGGAACTCACCGCAGAAACAGGCCGGGCTGCTGCGCCGGGCCGGTGCCGCGTCCACCGCCTCCTCGGACGGGATCTTCAGCAACGTCTCCAACTTCAACCGCACGGGCGACGAGGTCGCGTACGTCCGCCGGACCCTCGACGCGCTCGGCGGCCCGGCGAGCCTGGGCGCCGTCATCGACACCAGCCGCAACGGCAACGGCGCCCCGGCCGACGGCGAGTGGTGCGACCCAGCGGGCCGCGCACTGGGACAGGCGCCGACCCTGAGCACCGGAGAGGCCAGGATCGACGCCTATCTGTGGGTGAAGCTGCCGGGCGAGTCCGACGGCTGCCGGGGCACGCCGGGGACGTTCACACCGGACTACGCCTACGACTTGGCGCGCTGACCGTTCGCCGGACCGCCGGCGGAGTCACCGTCCGAGCCGCCCTCGGGGGCGCCTTCGGAGGCGTACGAGGACGTGCCCTCGTCGAGCAGCGGTTCCTGCGACTTGAGGTGCGCGGGGGCCATCGCCCGCAGCGCGTGGTAGCCGGTGATGACGACGAGCGTGCCGAGCGCGATCCCGCTCAGCGAGAAGGTGTCGGTGAACTTCATCGTGACGTCGCCGACGCCGATGATGATGCCCGCCGCGGCCGGTACCAGGTTCAGCGGATTGCGCAGGTCCACCCCGGCGTTGAGCCAGATCTGCGCGCCGAGCAGGCCGATCATGCCGTACAGGATGACGGTGATCCCGCCGAGCACCCCGCCCGGGATGGCGGCCACGACCGCGCCGAACTTCGGGCAGAGGCCGAAGAGGAGCGCGAAGCCGGCGGCGGCCCAGTAGGCGGCCGTGGAGTAGACGCGGGTCGCCGCCATGACACCGATGTTCTCGGAGTACGTGGTGTTGGGCGGGCCGCCCACGGCGGTGGAGAGCATCGAGCCGACGCCGTCCGCGGAGATCGCGGTGCCCAGCTTGTCGTCCAGCGGGTCGCCGGTCATCTCGCCGACGGCCTTCACATGGCCCGCGTTCTCGGCGACCAGCGCGATGACGACGGGCAGGGCCACGAGGATCGCCGACCACTCGAAGGACGGCCCGTGGAACGCCGGCAGCCCGATCCAGTCCGCCGAACCGACCCCGGAGAGATCGAGCCGCCAGTGGTCGGTGACCTTGCCGCTCGCGTCGGCCGAGTGGATCCGCCCGAAGACCAGGTCGAAGAGCCATGAGATGCCGTACCCGAAGATCAGGCCGAGGAAGATCGCGATCCGTGACCAGAAACCGCGCAGGCACACCACCGCCAGACCGGTGAACAGCATCACGAGCAGCGCCGTCCACTGGTCCTGCGGCCAGTACGTGGCGGCGGTGACCGGGGCCAGGTTGAAGCCGATCAGCATGACGACCGCGCCCGTGACGATCGGCGGCATCGCGGCATGGATGATCCGCGCCCCGAACCGCTGCACCGCGAGGCCGACCAGGAACAGCACGGCGCCCACGACGAACACGGCACCGGTCACGGTCGCGCTGGAGCCGCCCTGCGCCCGGATCACCGCGGCGACGCCCACGAAGGAGAGCGAACAGCCCAGGTAGCTGGGCACCCGGCCGCGGGTCGCGAGCAGGAAGATCACCGTCGAGACGCCCGACATCATGATCGCGAGGTTCGGGTCCAGGCCCATCAGGACCGGCGCTACGAAGGACGCCCCGAACATCGCCACCACGTGCTGGGCGCCGAGGCCCGCCGTCCGGGGCCACGAGAGCCGTTCGTCCGGGCGGACGACCGCTCCGGGTGCGGGTGATCGCCCGTCACCGTGCAGTTTCCAGCGCACGCCGAGGTCCATGGTGGTATCCGCTTTCTCTGCACCTCGGACGCGCGTCCGAGATTCCGTACGTGAAGATCAGCGCCATGGTAGGGGGGAGTCGGCGGAGCGGCCGGTTCAGGGCCGGGAATCCGGAACCTTCGCGTCCGTCACCTCGCCGCGCGCGCCCGGGACCTGGGCACCCGACGTACGGCCACTGGTCCGCAGGACCCCTGCGAACGCGGCGAGCCCGAAGGCCAGCACGGTCACCAGCACGAAGGACGTCACCAGGCTCGTCGCGTCCGCAACGGTTCCGATGGCGGACGGCGCGATCAGCCCCGAGGTGTACGTGATGGTGGCGACGCCCGCGATGGCCTGGGACGGGTTGGGGCCGCTGCGGCCCGCCGCGGCGAAGCAGAGCGGTACGACCACGGCTATGCCGAGGCCCAGCAGGGCGAAGCCGGTCATGGCCAGGACCGCGTTCTGCGCCAGGACGACGAGCAGGGCGCCGGCGGTGGCGAGGAGCCCGCTGACCCGCACGGTGCGCACCGGGCCGAAGCGGTCCACCACCGCGTCGCCGGCGAGCCGCGCGAGCGCCATGGTGAGGGTGAAGGCGGTCGTGCACGCGGCGGCGAGTCCCGCCGAGGCGCCGATGACGTCCCGCAGGTAGACCGCCGACCAGTCCAGGCTCGCGCCCTCCGCGAACACCGCGCAGAAGCCGATCGCGCCGATGAGCAGCGCCGACCTGGGCGGCAGCGCGAAACGCGGCGGTGCCTCCTCGTCCTCGGTGGCGCGCAGGTCCAGTACGCCCTGGCAGGCGATCGTGCCGAGCACGGTGAGCGTCAGCGCGGCGAGGGCGTGGTGCAGCCGGGCGTCCGTGCCCAGGTGCGCGGCGAGCGTTCCGCCGGCCGAGCCGATCAGGGCGCCCGCGCTCCACATGCCGTGCAGCCCGGACATGATCGACTTGTCCAGCCGGTTCTCGACCTCGACGCCCAGGGCGTTCATCGCCACGTCGGCCATGCCGGCCGTCGCCCCGTACACGAAGAGGGCCAGGCACAGGGTGAGCAGGTTCGGGGCGAGGGCCGGGAGGACGAGGGCGAGCGTCCACAGCGCCATGAGTCCGCGCAGGGCCGTACGGGCGCCGAAGCGATGGCTGACGCTGCCCGCGAGCGGCATCGCCAGGGAAGCTCCTACGGCGGGGAAGGCGAGGGCCAGGCCGAGCTGGCCCGCGCTCACCGAGGCGTGGTCCTGGATCCACGGGACGCGGGTCGCGAACGAGCCGGTGACGGCGCCGTGCACGGCGAACACCGCCGCCACGGCGTACCGGGAGCGTTTCACCTCGCGCCGGTCGTAGACCACTTCGCTCATTCTCCCGGCCCCTGTCCGTCGATCCCAGTGGTCGACCGTCGTCTCTCCACTCTGCCGCCGCAAACTATCAGGCACCCTGCCTGATAGATAGACTGTTTTCGCGCCCGCCGCAGCCGTCCGTATCGATCTGGAAGGATCCCGGCATGCCCGCATCACCGAGTACCGCCCGGGCCATCAACGACCGGCTCGCCCTGCGGCTGCTGCAGCAGGAAGGTCCCCTGACGGCAGGGCAGTTGAAGAAACTCACCGGACTGTCCCGCCCCTCGGTCGCCGACCTCGTGGAACGCCTCGCCGAGGCCGGGCTGATCGGCGTGGTCGGGGAGTCCGGCGAACAGCGGCGCGGCCCGAACGCCCGGCTGTACGGGATCGTCGCCGACCGGGCTCACCTGGCGGCCCTCGATGTGCGCACCGAGGGGGTGGCCGTGGTCGTCGCGGATCTGCTGGGCTCGGTGCTGGCCGAGGCGTCGGTGCCGATCGCCGACGAGACCGCCACCGGGCCCGCGGTCGAGCAGGCGGTCGCGCTGGTCGAACGCACGGCGAAGGAGGCGGGGGTCGAGCGGCTGCACACCGTCGGGGTGGGGGCTCCCGGGCTGATCGACCCCGCGACCGGTGAGCTGCGCGATTCCACGGGCCTGCCCGAGTGGCACCGGCGTCTCGCCGCGGCCCTCAAGGAGCGTTTCGAGGCCCGGGTCGTCGTCGAGAACGAGACGAACCTCGCGGCGCTGGCCGAGCAGCGGGACGGCGCCGCGCGCGACCGGGACACCTTCGTGCTGCTCTGGCTCGGGCACGGGATCGGGGCGGCGGTGGTCCTGGACGGGGTGCTGCGGCGTGGTGCGTCCGGGGGGACCGGTGAGATCGGCTTCCTGCCGGTGCCGGGGACGGGCGGGTTGCCGTCCGCCACGGGGTGCGAGGGCGGGTTCCACTCGCTCGCGGGGGCTGCGGCCATCGCCGAACTGGCGCGGAGGTTCGGGGTGGTGGCGCCCGCGGTCGAGCATGAGCCGCATGCGGCGGCGTTGGTGCGGGAGGCTGTGGCGCGGGTGACCTCCGGCCTCGCGCCGGGGTCGACCTCCGGCTTCGCGCCGGGGTCGACCTCCGGCTTCGCGCCGGGGTCGACCTCCGGCTTCGCGCCGGGGTCGCCCTCCGGCTTCGCGCCGG
>NZ_JBHWZP010000456.1:0-6155 GCF_042728395.1 Streptomyces sp. NPDC060205 | reverse complement strand
CGACCACCGAGTCGTCCAGGTCGCCCGCCAGATCGATGCCGGTGATCTCGGCTCCGATATGGCCGGCGGCCGGCCTGACCTCGATCCGCGTACCTCTGTCCGTCGTCATACGTGCTCCGTTTCCTGCGTCTGACCTGATCGTGCCGGCGACCCTGTCATGTCCTTGTGGGGAGGGCGGCGGCCCGGGCCGCCAGGGAGTCGAGCAGCAGATCCACCGCCAGTTCGAAGGAGCTGCCGGCCATGACGTGCAGCTCGTCCCGCACCTGACTCAGCGCCGGATAGGCCTCCGGGTCGACCGACCGGTAGGCCGATGTCCACGCCTGTTCGTCGGCCTCGCGGCGCTCGCGGGGGAGCGCCTGGCACGCGGCGTCCAGGGCGGCGTGGCCGAGGACCGTGTCGATGAAGGCCAGGTAGAGCCGCACGGCATGGGCGGGCGGAAAACCGGCGGACAGCAGCAGACCCACGCCGGTCTCCACGGCACGGAACTCGTTCTCCCGGCGCGTGATGCGGTACGAGGCCATGGCGGCGGCCCGCGGATGGGCGAGGTATCCGTCGCGCACCCGCATCGCCATCTCGCGCAGTGAGGCCACCCAGTCGGGACCGGGCACGAACCCGGCCATGGCGTCCCCGATGATCCGGTCGGAGACGGCCAGCAGCAGGTCGTCGGTGTTGCGGAAGTAGCGGTAGAGCGCGCTCGGATCGCAGCCCAGGGCCGCTCCCAGACGGCGCACGCTCAGCGCCTCCGGACCGTGTTCGCCGATGAGGCGCAGCGCGGTCTCGGTGATCAGCTCCTTGGAGAGCAGGACGCCTGCCGCGGTGGGGCGACGCCGCCGGCGTTCCTGTGGGGCGCGGGTGGGCATGACGGGTGATTCCTCTCGCGCCGGGACACGGCAGGGACGGGCGCCACCGCTGTTCCCGCCGATGGACCGCCGCAGCTTCAGTGAACGGCCGGTCGCCGCCTTATGTCAACGGCATTGACGCAAAGTGTGCGGACGCTGTTCCATCCATCGCACCCCCACACGGCTCTTCCTCCCCGTCCCTCTCCCTCCCCGTGAGGAGCCCTGATGTCTCTCAACCCAGGCCGGAACACCCCAGGCCGGAACGCCTCAGGCCAGACGGCCCCGGACCGCCCGCCGGCGGAACTGCGCCGCTCCCTCGGCGTGATCGACGGTGTCGCCATCGCCGCCTCCAGCACCGCGGCCACCACCAGCATCGCCATCGGCATGGGCGCCATCGGCACGATCGTCGGGCTCCAGGCCCCGGCCCTCCTGCTGCTGGCGTTCCTGCCCGTCCTCGGCATCGCCACCGCCTTCGCCCGCCTCAACCGCTCGGAGCGCAACTGCGGCAACGGCTACACCTGGGTCGGCACGTCGCTGGGCCCCTGGCCCGGCTTCCTGGCCGGCTGGGTGACGCTCGTCGGCTCGGTCATCTTCCTCGGCTACACCAGCGCGGTGACCGGCTCGGTCGTGCTGATCTTCGCCAACAAGGCGGGCCTGGACTCCCTCGCCGGCATCGCCCTGGACCCGACGTCCACCGCCGCGAGCACGGTCGTCGGACTGGTGGTCCTCGCCGGAGTCACCGTCCTCGCGATCACCGGGGTGCGGGCCGCGACCCGACTCCAGTTCGGCCTGCTGGTCTTCGAGTACGCCGTCCTGCTGGTCTTCTGCACCTGGGCTCTGGTCACCGGCCACCAGGACTTCTCCTGGTCGTGGTTCAACCCCTTCGAGATCTCCAGCGGCACGGCCTTCGCCCAGGGCATGGTCCTCGCGGTGTTCTTCTTCTGGGGCTGGGACGCGGCCTTCAGCGTCACCGAGGAGACCCGCGGCCCCGGCGACTCGGCCCGCGGCGGCTTCATCGCCCTGTTCGCCATGCTCGGACTCTTCGTCTTCGCGTCGGTGGCCTTCCAGCGGGAGAAGAGCCTGCCCGAACTCATCGCCAACGGCCCGCAGGCCCTCCCGTACCTCGGTGCGAAGCTCGCCGCCGAACCGTGGGCCAGCCTGCCGCTGCTCGCCCTGATGTTCTCCGCCGTCGCCTCCGTCCAGTCCTCCGTCATCCCCACCGCCCGCGGCCTGCTCGCCATGGGCCGCGACCGCACGATGGGCCCGCTGTGGACCCGGATCCATCCCAAGTACGGCACACCCGCCGCCGGCACCGTGGTCGTCATGTCGATCGCGACCGCCATCGCCCTGCTCGCCATGGCCATCCCCAGACTGAGCGACATGCTGCTCGCCGCCGTCAACGCCATCGGCCTGGTCGTCGCCCTCTACTACGGCCTCACCGCGCTCGCCTGCGCCGTCCGCTTCCGGGGTGCCCGCCGCGACGGCCCGCGCGAGGCCCTGCTCGCCGTCGGCGTCCCGGCCGCCTCCGGCCTGACCCTGCTAGGCCTCGGCGGCTACCTCGCCCACTCCTACCTGACCATGAGCGACCACATCGAACTCAGCCCCGACAACGGCTGGTTCATGCTCTCCCTGCCCGTCACCATCGTGCTGAGCGGCCTCGTCATGGCGGCCGTCGCCAAGTACGTCCGACGCTCCCCGTACTTCACCACCGGACGCGGCACCGACGCCGACGCCCTTTCCCTTCCCATGGACCGCACGGCCGTCTGAGCCCCTTCCCCCCGGAGCGCTGAACCCATGTCCCACTCCCAGGCCGCCGACCTCGTCCTGACCGGCGGACCCGTGCACACCGTCGACGCCGCGCGCAGCCGGGCCACCGCGGTGGCCGTGCGCGACGGACGGATCGCCGCCGTCGGCCACCACGAGGTCCACGAACTGATCGGACCCGGCACCGAGGTCGTCGACCTCGCCGGCCGGCTCCTGCTGCCCGGCTTCCAGGACGCCCACGTCCACCCCCTGGGCGCGGGCACCGAACTGGGCCTGTGCCACCTCAACGACACCGTCGACCCGCGGGAGTACCTGCGGCGGGTGAAGGCCTACGCCGACGACCACCCCGACGCCGAGTGGATCACCGGCGGCGGCTGGTCCATGGAGGCCTTCCCCGGCGGCACGCCCACCGCCGCGCTGCTCGACTCGGTCGTCCCCGACCGGCCGGTGTTCCTGCCCAACCGCGACCACCACGGTGTGTGGGTCAACTCCCTCGCCCTGCAACGCGCCGGGATCGACGCCCACACCCCCGACCCGGCCGACGGACGCATCGAGCGGGACGCCGACGGCAACCCCACCGGCATGCTCCAGGAGGGCGCGGCGCACCTCGTGGGCCGCCTGCTGCCCGCCCCCACACCCGACGAACAACTCGCCGCGCTGCTACGGGCCCAGGCCGTGCTGCACTCGTACGGGATCACGGCCTGGCAGGACGCCATCGTCGGCACGTACGCGAACATGACCGATCCGACGCCCGCCTATCACGCGGCGGCCGACCGCGGTCTGCTCACCGCCCGGGTCGTCGGGGCGCTGTGGTGGGACCGGGCCAGGGGCGCCGAGCAGATCCCCGAACTCGTCGCCCGCCGGGCCGGGTCGAGCTGCGGGCGCTTCCGGGCCACCAGCGTGAAGGTCATGCAGGACGGCATCGCGGAGAACCACACCGCCGCGCTGCTCGGCCCGTACCTCACGCGCTGCGGCTGCGCCTCCGACAACTCCGGCATCAGCTTCGTCGAGCCGGCCGAGCTGAAGAAGTACGTCACCGAACTCGACGCGCTCGACTTCCAGGTGCACTTCCACGCACTCGGCGACCGGGCCGTGCGGGAGGCGCTGGACGCCGTGGAGGCGGCCCGCGCGGCCAACGGGTGGCGCGACACCCGCCACCACCTCGCACACCTCCAGGTCGTGCACCCCGAGGACGTACCACGCTTCCGTGCGCTCGGGGCGAGCGCCAACCTTCAGGCGCTGTGGGCCGCGCACGAACCCCAGATGGACGACCTCACCATCCCGTTCCTCGGCCCCGAACGGGCCGCGTGGCAGTACCCGTTCGGAGACCTCCTGCGCGCCGGGGCGACCCTCGCCGCGGGCAGCGACTGGCCCGTCAGCAGCCCCGACCCCCTCGCCGCGATCCATGTCGCCGTCAACCGGATCGCCCCCGACGCGCCCGAGGGCACCCCGGCCTTCCTGCCCGGCCAGCGACTCGACCTGGGCGCCGCCCTCGCCGCGTACACCGCGGGCAGCGCCCACGCCAACCACCTCGACGGCAGCACGGGCAGTGTCGGCGTGGGCAAACTCGCCGACCTCGTGGTCCTGGACCGCGACCCCTTCGCCGGGCCCCCCGAGGAGATCGCCGCCACCCGCGTCCTGCAGACCTTCGTCGACGGCCGCCGGGTGTACGCGGCGGGCGACGCGTGAGCCGGCGTGTGGCCGGCGCGGTGTCCCTGGCGGGCTGCTGCTCGTCGTAGTGCTTGGCGGCGTTCTCCCGGGCCTCTGTGAAGACCTTTTTGTCTGCGGCCCGGTGGGGGCTGATCGCGCAGTTCCCCGCGCCCCTTTGGGGCGGGGCTGCGCCCCGGCCCGCCGCCTACGGGGTGCTGACGTTTGTTGTCAGTAGGCGGAGCAAGTGTTTTGCTGTGGCGTCCTGTTCGGGGGTCAGGGCCATTGCGTCGCCCATGGCCAGGGGGACCGTGTTCGCGCGGTCCTGCAGGCGCAGCCCGGCCTCGGTGAGGTGCAGGGCGACCGAACGCTCGTCCTCCGCCCGGCGCTCCCGCCGCAGCAGCCCGTTCGCCTCCAGGCGCTTGAGGAGCGGTGACAGGGTGCTGGACTCCAGTTGGAGGGCCGTGCCCAGGTCGCGTACGGAGATCGAGTCCTGCTCCCACAGCGCGAGCATCACCAGGTACTGCGGATAGGTCAGCCCCAGCTCGTCCAGCAGGGGGCGGTAGCGGGCGGTGACCGCCCGGGAGGCCGCGTACAGGGCGAAGCAGAGCTGGTCCTCCAGCAGGAGTGAACCCCCCTGCGGCGATTCGGTTCCGGCGGTGCTCACGGCGTACCTCCGTACTCGGTGATCTACCTCGATCTGCCTCGGTGATCCACACCCTATCGCTGACTGTGTCATCGAGTCTCCCCGATCGTATCGCGCCCTAATGAGTTGTGCACGACTAAAGCGTGCGCTACTGTTCTGGAAGTGCCCCCGCTCCCGGCGAAGCCCGCGAGGAGCGTGCCCACGGCACCAGATCCGAGGAGAGCGTCATGACCGACACAACCGGAGTCCGCCCCGTCCTGGAGCCCGCCGCCGCGGCCTTCGCCGAGGCCACCGCCAACCCGCCCTACCTGTTCGACCTCGGCCCGGCCGAAGGCCGCAGGACCGTCGACGAGGTCCAGTCGGGCGAGATCGCCAAGCCGGCGGTCGACGAGGAGTGGATCACCGTCCCCGGCGGCCCCACCGGCGAGGTGCGCACCCGGATCGTGCGCCCCGCGGGAGCGACCGGCACCCTGCCGGTCATCGTCTACATCCACGGCGCCGGCTGGGTCTTCGGCAACGCCCACACCCACGACCGCCTGGTGCGCGAACTGGCCGTCGGCGCAGGCGCCGCGGTCGTCTTCCCCGAGTACGACCTCTCGCCCGAGGCGCGCTACCCCGTCGCCATCGAGCAGAACTGGACCGTCGCCCAGTGGGTCGCCGCCACCGGCGCCGACCACGGGCTCGACGCCTCCCGCATCGCGGTGGTGGGCGACTCCGTCGGCGGCAACATGGCCGCGGCCCTGACGCTCATGGCCAAGGAGCGCGGCGGCGTCGCACTCGTCCAGCAGGTGCTGTTCTACCCGGTCACCGACGCCTCGTTCGACACCGCCTCGTACCACCAGTTCGCCGAGGGCTACTTCCTGCGCCGCGACGGCATGCAGTGGTTCTGGGACCAGTACACGACCGACGAGAAGCAGCGCGCCGAGATCACCGCGTCCCCGCTGCGCGCCACCACCGAGCAGCTCACCGGGCTGCCGCCGGCCCTCGTCGTCACCGGCGAGGCCGACGTCCTGCGCGACGAGGGCGAGGCCTACGCCAACAAGCTGCGCGAGGCCGGCGTGGCCGTCACCGCGGTCCGCTACCAGGGCGTCATCCACGACTTCGTGATGCTCAACGCCCTGCGCGAGACCCACGCCGCCGAGGCCGCCATCAGCCAGGCGATCACCGTGCTCAAGGGCGCCCTGGCCACCGGCTGACCGTCCCGGCCGCCGGAACACGGCCCGGCCCTCCCCCTCCCGTACACGCACGCGGGAGGGTGA
>NZ_JBHWZP010000455.1:0-6165 GCF_042728395.1 Streptomyces sp. NPDC060205 | reverse complement strand
CCCCTGGGCGCCTGGGGGCGCGGGGAACTGCGCAATCCTGTGCGCCCGCCCCCACCGGGCCCGCAGACGAACCGGCGCTACGACCAGCGCCC
Organism: Streptomyces sp. NPDC060205; assembly: GCF_042728395.1. Taxonomy (NCBI): domain Bacteria; kingdom Bacillati; phylum Actinomycetota; class Actinomycetes; order Kitasatosporales; family Streptomycetaceae; genus Streptomyces; species Streptomyces sp. NPDC060205. The sequence continues at coordinate 6,073 of NZ_JBHWZP010000455.1, read as the reverse complement.
CGTCCGGCCCAGCAGCAGCGCCACCGCTGCCGTCCCCGCCGTGGACGTACGCAACACACTGCGCCCCAGCCGACAGGCCCGCGCCCCGGCCTCGGTGAACATCGACAACTCCTCGGGAGACACGCCCCCTTCGGGCCCGACGACGAGCACGATCGACCCGGCGACGGGCAACTCGACGGTGGCGAGGGGCTCACCGGGGTACCCCCGGTCCTCGTGCAGCACCGCCGCGAACTCCGCTTTGGCGAGAAACGCCGCAACCTGCTTCGTCGTCATCGCGTCCGCGACCTCCGCGAACCGCACCCGCCGCGACTGCTTGCCGGCCTCACGCGCGGTGGCCCGCCACTTCGCCAGGGCCTTGAGCCCCCGCTCGCCCTTCCACTGTGTGATGCAACGCGACGCCGCCCAGGGGACGATCGCGTCGACGCCGGTCTCCGACATGGTCTCGACGGCGAGTTCACCCCGGTCGCCCTTGGGCAGCGCCTGCACGACGGTGATACGGGGGACGGGCGGCGGCTCCTCGTGCACCACGTGGAGGTCCGCCACCACGAGCCGGTCCTTGCCCTCGGCGGTCATGACGACGCCCTCGGCCCAGCGGCCCCGCCCGTCGGTGAGGACCACGTCCTCACCGGTGCGCAGCCGCTTCACGGACACGGCGTGCCGCCCCTCGGGCCCGTCGAGCACGAACTGCGGCCCGCCGGGCACCTCGTCGACCACGAACACCGGCGCGGTCATCGCCCCACGCCCCCGCCCTGCTCGGCCGACAACGCTGTCCTGGCGGCGTCGAGTTCGGCGGCGAGCACCTCGACCAGCTGCCCGGCGGGCAGTTCACGGGCGAGCCGGTGCCCCTGCCCGGCCCACAGCGCCATGCCCTGTGCGTCGCCCGCCTTGGCGGCGGCCTTGCGCAGCGCGGAGGTGAGGTGGTGGACCTCGGGGTAGGCGGCGGGCGCGTACGGCCCGTGTTCGCGCATGAAGCGGTTCATCAGTCCGCGCGCGGGCCTGCCGGAGAACGCCCGCGTCAGTTGCGTACGGACGAAGAGGGGGTTGGTCAGTGCCTGCTTGTGCAGGGCGTTGGCGCCGGACTCGGGGGTGGCGAGGAAGGCCGTGCCGAGCTGGGCGGCGCTCGCGCCGGCGGCGAGCGCCGCGGCGATCTGGCTGCCGCGCATGATGCCGCCGGCCGCGACGATCGGGATCTGCACGGTCTCGCGGACCAGCGCGATGAGCGAGAGCAGTCCGATGCCGGAGCCGTCCGCCTCGGGGTTGTCGCGGTGGGTGCCCTGGTGGCCGCCGGCCTCGACGCCCTGCACGATGACCGCGTCGGCGCCCGCCCACTGCACGGCCTGCGCCTCCTCGGCGGTGGTCGCGGTGACCATGGTCAGCGTGCCGGCCCGGCTCAGGGAGTCCAAGACGTCGCGGGTGGGGCAGCCGAAGTGGAAGGAGACGACCGGCACCGGGTTGTCGAGGAGGACGGCGAGTTTGGCGTCGTAGCCGTCGTCGCGCCCGCTGTCGGGGTCGCCCAGTTCGGTCTCGTACCAGGAGGACTCACCGGCGAGCTGGTGGGCGTACACCTCGACGGCCGACCGGTCGGCGTACTCGGGCTGCGGCATGAACAGATTCACGCCGAACGGCCTGCTGGTGGCCCCGCGCAGCTGCTTGATGTCCTGGTACATGCCGTCGGCCGTCTTGTAGCCGGCGGCGAGAAAACCGAGCCCCCCGGCTTCGGACACGGCCGCGGCGAGCTGCGGCACGGAGACGCCGCCGGCCATCGGGGCCTGCACGATCGGGAGGGGGAAAAGATCGGTCAGCGCGGAGGACATGACGGCATGTTGTCACGTCCTCCGTACAAGTCCGAATCCGGCCGTCCGCCGGGCGTGAGCCACCGGAATCGTCCGGTGGCGGGCCCGGCGGTCACCTGCGGTCCGCCCGTCAGGTACGGCCGTTGAAGGCGTCCTTCAGCCGGGAGAACAAGCCCTGCTGACCGGGCTGGAACTGCCCGGTGGGCCGCTCCTCGCCGCGCATCTGGGCCAGCTCCCGCAGGACCCGCTCCATCTCGGGATCGAGCTTGGTGGGCGTCATGACCTCGACGTGCACGATGAGGTCGCCGCGTCCGCCGCCCCGCAGGTGGGTGATGCCGCGCCCGTGCTTGGGGATCGACTGCCCGGACTGTGTCCCGGGGCGGATGTCGACCTCTTCGAGCCCGTCGAGCGTCTCCAGCGGGACCTTGGTGCCGAGCGCCGCCGCGGTCATCGGGATGGTGACCGTGCAGTGCAGGTCGTCGCCGCGCCGCTGGAACATGTTGTGCGGCAGCTCGTGGATCTCGACGTACAGGTCGCCGGCAGGGCCGCCGCCGGGGCCGACCTCGCCCTCGCCCGCGAGCTGGATCCGGGTGCCGTTGTCGACACCGGCGGGGATCTTCACGGTCAGGGTCCGGCGCGAGCGCACCCGTCCGTCGCCCGCGCACTCGGGGCACGGCGTCGGGACGACCGTCCCGAAGCCCTGGCACTGCGGACACGGCCGGGAGGTCATGACCTGGCCCAGGAAGGACCGCGTGACCTGGGACACCTCGCCGCGACCGCGGCACATGTCACAGGTCTGCGCGGACGTGCCGGGGGCCGCGCCCTCACCGCTGCAGGTGGTGCAGACGACGGCCGTGTCGACCTGGATGTCCTTCGTCGTGCCGAAGGCCGCCTCGTCGAGCTCTATCTCCAGCCGGATCATCGCGTCCTGGCCGCGCCGCGTGCGCGACCGGGGGCCGCGCTGCGACGCCGTTCCGAAGAACGCGTCCATGATGTCCGAGAAGTTGCCGAAGCCGCCGGCTCCGAAGCCGCCCGCGCCACCGCCGCCCGCCTGGGACAGCGGGTCGCCGCCGAGGTCGTAGACCTGCTTCTTCTGCGGGTCCGACAACACCTCGTACGCGGCGTTGATCTCCTTGAAGCGCTCTTGCGTCTTCGGATCGGGATTGACGTCCGGGTGCAGCTCGCGGGCGAGCCGCCGGAATGCCTTCTTGATCTCGTCCTGGGACGCGTCGCGGCGCACGCCGAGTACGGCGTAGTAGTCCGTGGCCACTTACGACTCCGCCAGGATCTGTCCTACGTACCGTGCCACCGCTCGTACCGCTCCCATCGTTCCGGGGTAATCCATGCGCGTCGGTCCGACCACGCCGAGTTTGGCGACTGCTTCGCCGCCCGAACCGTAGCCGACCGAGACCACAGAAGTGGAGTTGAGTCCCTCATGGGCGTTCTCGTGACCGATCCGTACGGCCATGCCCGAATCGTTGACCTCACCGAGGAGTTTGAGGAGCACGACCTGCTCCTCCAACGCTTCGAGCACCGGACGGATGGTGAGGGGAAAATCATGTCCGAAGCGCGTCAGATTGGCGGTGCCGCCGATCATCAGCCGCTCCTCGGTCTCCTCGACAAGAGTCTCCAGGAGGGTGGAGAGCACGGTCGCGACCGTCCCCCGGTCCTCCGACTCGAAGGCGTCGGGGAGATCCTGCACCAGTTGGGGGACATCCGCGAAACGGCGCCCCGTGATCCGGCTGTTGAGCCGCGCCCGCAGATCCGCCACGGAGACCTCCCCGAAGGGGGCCGGGCAGTCCACCATGCGCTGCTCGACGCGCCCGGTGTCCGTGATCAGTACGAGCATGACGCGGGCCGGGGCCAGCGCGAGGAGCTCCACATGACGCACGGTCGAGCGGGTCAGTGAGGGGTACTGGACGACGGCCACCTGCCGGGTGAGCTGTGCGAGGAGCCGCACGGTCCGCCCCACGACGTCGTCGAGGTCGACGGCACCGTCCAGGAAGTGGTGGATCGCCCGCCGCTCGGGCGGCGTCATCGGCTTGACGCCCGCGAGCTTGTCGACGAAGAGCCGGTATCCCTTGTCCGTGGGGATGCGCCCCGCACTGGTGTGCGGCTGCGCGATGTACCCCTCGTCCTCCAGGACCGCCATGTCGTTGCGGACCGTCGCCGGGGACACGCCCAGCCGGTGGCGCTCCGTGAGGGCCTTCGAGCCCACCGGCTCCTCCGTGCCCACGTAGTCCTGGACGATGGCGCGCAGCACTTCGAGCCTGCGTTCACTGAGCATCGCGCACACCTCCCGTGGTCTTCCGCGCGGTCATCGGTCGTCAGTCGGTCGTCTTCGGTGGCCTCGCCTGGCACTCAGCGCGCGCGAGTGCCAGCATCCCCGCGCCAAGTGTACGGCCGGTGGGTACGGGCCGGGCAAGGGCGGGCCTGCGATGTCGTGACGCCGGGCACATCCGACGGGCGACGTGTACGAGGGTGTCCCGCTCTGTCGGGAACATGCGGGCGCGGCCTCCGGGGTTAGCGTCGGCGCATGAACGTGACATGGGAAGGGTCCGGGCGCGACGGGACCGGCTGGGAGGGGCTGTCTCCGTACGCCGGGCGGTGCCGGCTTCCGGGGTGGGACTGCACGGCCGGGCTCGTGGTCGGCGAGGACGCGGCGCTCATGATCGACGCTGGGTCGAGCGTGCGGGAGGGCGCGCGGCTGCGCACGCGGGCGCACGGGTTGCTCGGGGGCGGGCGTGTCACGCACCTCGCGCTCACGCACCCGCACTTCGACCACGTCTTCGGAGCGGCGGCGTTCGCGGGGACCGAGGTGTTCGCGGCGGTGGGCGCCGAACATGTCCTGGCCGAGGGGCGGGAGGAACTGCTCGCGGACGCGGTGCGCAACGGCGCCGATCCCGAGGAGGCCGCCGAGGCGGCGGATCTCCTGGTGCGGCCCCGGCATCTCGTCTCCGGCGAGTGGACGCTGGACCTGGGCGGTGGCCTGCAGGTCCTGCTGGCGAACGTGGGTCCGGGCCACACCGGCCACGACCTGGCGGTCCTGGTCGCCGGGCCCGGCCCCGGCTCCCGCGAGATCGTCTTCTGCGGCGACCTGGTCGAGGAGTCCGGCGAACCCCAGGCGGGCCCGGACGCCGTGCCCTCCCGCTGGCCCGCCGCGCTGGACCGCCTGCTGGCCCTCGGGGGCGAGGACGCGCTGTACGTGCCCGGGCACGGGGCGGTGGTGGACGCGGCGTTCGTACGGGCCCAACGGGAGGCGCTGGCGCGGCGTTTCGACGTGCCGTGAGCGGTATCGGGGCCCGCCGAGGGGGTGTCGGTGTACCTGCCGGGCGCGGGCTTCTCCTATCGTCATCCGAATGCGCCAGTACTCAGCGGATCTGACCCCTCCGTGGAAGAAGCCCAAGCCCGTGCCCGAGGTCGCGGCGGAGCCGGGGCTCGTGGTCGAGGAACCCGGCACCGGGTTCTGCGGTGCCGTGATCCGCTGCGAGGCGGGGACGGTGACGCTGGAGGACCGCTTCGGCAAGCACCGGGTGTTCCCGCTGGAACCGCGCGGCTTCCTCCTGGAGGGGCGCGTGGTGACCCTCGTACGCCCGTCCGCCGGGCCGGTACGCCCCACGCGCACCGCGTCGGGGTCCGTCGCCGTGCCCGGGGCGCGGGCCCGGGTGGCCCGTGCGGGACGCATCTACGTCGAGGGCCGCCACGACGCCGAACTGGTCGAACGGGTCTGGGGCGACGACCTGCGCATCGAGGGCGTCGTCGTCGAGTACCTGGAGGGCGTCGACGATCTGCCCGCCATCGTCGACGAGTTCGGTCCCGGGCCGGACGCGCGGCTCGGGGTCCTGGTGGACCACTTGGTGCCCGGCACGAAGGAGTCGCGTATCGCCGCGGCCGTGACGAGCGAGTACGCGCTGGTCGTGGGCCATCCGTACATCGACGTCTGGGAGGCGGTGAAGCCGTCGTCCGTGGGCATTCCGTCCTGGCCGCGGGTGCCGCGGGGGCAGGACTGGAAGACGGGGGTCTGCCGGGCTCTGGGGTGGCCGGAAAACACGGGGGCGGCGTGGCAGCGGATCCTGGACTCGGTCCACTCGTACCGCGACCTCCAGCCGGAACTCCTCGGCAGAGTGGAAGAACTGATCGACTTCGTCACGGCCCCGGAGTAGAGGCGCTTTCTTCGCCCCCGCCGCCCCTACCCATTCCCGTCCACGCATGGGGCTGCGCCCCTCGCCCCCGGATCGCGCTGCGCGCTCGTCCTCAAACGCCGGACGGGCTGAAAGATT
>NZ_JBHWZP010000454.1:0-6229 GCF_042728395.1 Streptomyces sp. NPDC060205 | reverse complement strand
TGTGGTCGGCGCGGACCTCGGCCCGACCGCCGTAACGGGCGCCACCCCTGTGGGGTGCCGCCCTTCGCGCGTGCCGCTCCCGGCGTCCTACTTGCGCATGACCTCAGGCTCGTGGCGGCGCAGGAAGCGGGCCACCAGGAAGGCGCAGACCGCGGCGAGGGCGAACAGGGCCGTCATGTCGAGGACCCAGGTCAGCGCCGTGTGATCCCACAGGGGATCGGTCTCGGCCGTGTTGTGCGGGTTGATCTTGTTGAAGTCGAGCGTGGCCCCGGAGGCGCCGACCGCCCAGCGCGACGGCATCAGGTACGAGATCTGGTTGACGCCCACGGCTCCGTTCAGCGGGAACAGGCAGCCGGTGAAGACGACCTGGATGATCGCGAACATCACCAGCAGCGGCATGGTCTTCTCGGCGGTCTTCACCAGCGAGGAGATGACCAGGCCGAACATCATCGAGGTGAAGCCGAGCGCCATGATCGGCAGGGAGAGTTCCAGCGCGACCGCGCCGCCGAGGATCAGTCCCTCGTCGGGGATCGTCCGGCTCATGAAGCCGATCGCGCCGACCAGCGCGCCCTGGAACATCGTGATGACGCCGAGGACGATCACCTTGGACATCAGGTACGCGGAGCGTGACAGGCCGGTCGCGCGTTCGCGCTCGTAGATGACCCGTTCCTTGATCAGCTCACGGACCGAGTTCGCGGCGCCCGCGAAGCAGGCGCCCACCGCGAGGATCAGCAGCACCGTCGCGGCCGTGCTGTTCGGGATGGGCAGGCCGTTGGGCTGCAGTTTCGTGTTCACCAGCAGCGTCTTGTCCGGCTCGATGAGCAGGCTGACCGCGCCGAGGACCGCCGGCAGGATCACCGTCAGGGCAAGGAAGCCCTTGTCGGACGCGATGACCGAGACGTACCGCCGGACCAGTGTGCCCAGCTGGGACATCCAGCCCTGGGGCTTCGGCGGGCGCATCGCCTGCGGCGGCGGCATGTGTACGGACTGCGGGGCGACCGCGTCGATGTCCGCGGCGTACATCTGGTAGTGCTGAGAGCCCTTCCAGCGACCCGCCCAGTCGTAGTCGCGGTAGTTCTCGAAGGCGGAGAACACATCGGCCCAGGTGTCGTAGCCGAAGAAGTTCAGTGCCTCCTCGGGCGGACCGAAATAGGCCACGGAACCGCCGGGCGCCATGACCAGAAGTTTGTCGCAGATGGCCAGTTCCGCCACGGAGTGCGTGACGACGAGGACCGTGCGGCCGTCGTCGGCGAGGCCGCGCAGCAGCTGCATGACATCGCGGTCCATGCCCGGGTCGAGGCCGGAGGTCGGCTCGTCCAGGAAGATCAGCGACGGCTTGGTCAGCAGCTCAAGGGCCACCGAGACGCGCTTGCGCTGGCCACCGGAGAGGGAGGTGACCTTCTTCTCCTTGTGGACGTCGAGCTTCAGCTCGCGCAGCACCTCGTCGATCCGGGAGTCGCGCTCCTGGGTCGTGGTGTCCGCGGGGAAGCGCAGCTTGGCCGCGTACTTGAGGGCCTTCTTGACGGTCAGTTCCTTGTGCAGGATGTCGTCCTGCGGGACCAGACCGATGCGCTGACGCAGCTCGGCGAACTGCTTGTAGAGGTTTCGGTTGTCGTAGAGGACGTCACCCTCGTTGGCGGGGCGGTAGCCCGTGAGCGCCTTGAGGAGCGTCGACTTGCCGGAACCGGAGGGGCCGATGACCGCGATGAGCGACTTCTCCGGCACGCCGAAGGAGACGTCCTTGAGGATCTGCTTGCCGCCGTCGACCGTGACGGTCAGATGGCGGGCCGAGAAGGAGACCTCACCGGTGTCGACAAACTCCTCAAGGCGGTCGCCCACCAGGCGGAACGTCGAGTGGCCGACGCCGACGATGTCGTTCGCGCCGAGCAGCGCGGAGCCGCCCTTGGCGATCGGCATACCGTTGACGAACGTGCCGTTGTGCGAGCCGAGGTCACGGATCTCGTAGCGCCCGTCGGGCGTCGCGTGGAACTCGGCGTGGTGCCGCGAGACCTGCAGGTCGGAGACGACCAGCTCGTTCTCCAGCGCACGGCCGATCCGCATCACGCGGCCCAGCGACATCTGGTGGAACGTGGTCGGGCTGCGGTCGCCGTAGACCGGCGGCGCCCCCGCGGCGCCGCCGGAGCCCTGCTGCTGCGGGATGTGCCCGCCCTGCTGGCCCTGCTGCTGCGACTGCTGCCAGCTCTGCTCGGGCGCCTGCGGAGTCTGCTGGGCCCAGCCGGTCGCCGGGGCGCCCTGAGCGGCGTACGGCTGCTGCTGGGGCTGTGCCTGCGGTGTCGCGGCCGCGGCGCCCGTCATGCTCAGGCGTGGTCCGTCGGTCGCGTTGCCGAGGTGCACGGCCGAGCCGGGGCCGATCTCCATCTGATGGATCCGCTGCCCCTGCACGAATGTGCCGTTGGTGCTGCCGTGGTCCTCGATGACCCAACTGCGGCCGCCCCAGCTGATCGTGGCGTGACGCCAGGACACCCTGGCGTCTTCGAGCACGATGTCCCCCTGCGGATCGCGTCCGAGGGTGTATGGCCTCGACGCTTCGAGCGTCCAGGTCCGTCCGTTCAATTCCAGTACGAGTTCCGGCACTCCATGCCCCACTGTGTTGTCCCCCGATGTACCCCCAACACAGGGAGTCTAGGGATGTCGAACATCGTGGGGAACTATTTCAGTAGGAGGCCCCTGACCGAAAGTCGGGCCTCGCGAAGACCGAGTACGGGCGTCTTGTCCGTTTCCGTTGACGGGGTTGAAACCGGACCGGAGAGTGGTAATCCCACGCGAGGGGGACACCGCGGCGGAGGTGTCGCGGGTGCGGAGTCGGGGGGCTGATGATGAGCGACGGGTCCGTGGGACAGGGCAGGCGCGTACCGGTGGGCGATGTGCTGCTGTCCTCGATCGCCGCCGTGAGCTGGGCGTTGATCGGCATGGCGGGGGTGGCCGCGCTGGGGCTGCATCTGCTCGATGCCGACGAGACGGCCTCGCTCGGGCCGATGACCGCGGCGCTCGTGGCGCTCGGGGCGGGTGGTTCGGTGACACCCTCGGGCGATATGTCGGCGTTCGGTCTTGAAGGCGCGCAGGCCGACACCGCCCTCCAGATCACGCCACTCGGGGTGAGCCTGGTGGGCGCGCTGCTGCTGTCCTGGTTCTTCCTGCGCTCGCTGCGCGGGGCGGGCGCGGTGATCTCACCCGCCGAACTGGCGGCGCGGGCGGGCACGGTGGCCGCCCTCTTCGTGGCGCTGCTGGGGGGTCTCGCCTGGGCGGGACACGACATCATCACGATCGACGGCGGTGCGCTCGGGCTCGACAAACTGCCGGGCGGCGGGGTGCCCGACGACGTGGAGGTGCCCGGGCTCGGCAACATCGGCGGTCTGCTGCCGGACCGGCTCGGGGACCTCGCGGACGCGAACGCCAAGGTGGGCTTCACCGTCGACACCGTGCCGACACTCCTCGGGGGCCTCGGCTGGGTGCTCGGCGTCCTGCTGATCGCGCTGCTGGCCTCCCGCAGGACCCCGCTGCCGGGCGGCTGGACGGCCGTGCACCGCGTGGTGCGGCCCGCGGTGTCCGCGCTGGTCACGGTGTTGCTGGTGGCGGTCCTGGCGGGCTTCGCGGCGGCGGCGTACGCGGCGATCGGCGACGACAACCCGAAACGGATCGCCGGCGCCGCCCTGCTCGGGGCACCCAACGGCGTGTGGCTCGGCATCCCGATCGGGCTCTTCGTGCCGTGGGACGGGACGGCCGAGGGTCCGTTCCTGCAGTTCCTGCCGGACCCCATGGACGACCTCCTGAAGTTCTCCGACGAGCCCGTGACCCTGGCCAGGCTCGCCGAACTGGACGGCCGGGTCTGGCTGCTGGGCATCGCGGCGGCCCTGATGATGCTGTTCGCGGGTGTCCTGACCGCGGCCCGCACCCCGTTCGTACGGGAGCGGGGCGTCCTCGGTTTCGCGGCTCGCTGCGCGCTGCGGCTGGCCGTCGTGACCGCGCTGGTGCTGCCGTTGCTGGTCTGGCTGACGGAGGTGTCCGTGGACGCCTCGCTGTCCGTGCTCGGCATAGACGCGTTCGACTCCGGGATCGAGTTGCGCGGGCAGATCGGCATGGCGCTGCTGCTCGGTGCGCTGTGGGGCGCGGTCGCGGGCGCGGTGGGCGCGCTGCTCGCGTGCGCGTCGGGTGCCGCCGGGCGGCAGGCGGCGCCGCTGGCACGGGGTGACGCGGGCACGGGCGCGCCGGAAGCCGTCACCTCGTACGCGGAACCGGCCGGGCAGGCGGCGGGGCATGCGGCCGGGGAGGCCGGTCCCTACCGGCCCGGTACGCCGTTCCGGCCGACGAACCCGGAGACGAACCCCTATCTGCGGATCCCCGACGAGTTACGGGAGTCCGGGCCCGGTCGGCGCTCCGGCCCCCAGTCCCCCGGCGGCTCCTGGCCGCCCGGCGGGCAGCGTGGCGACCCGGGCGGACAAGCAGGGCCTCCCGGCGCCCGGCCGCGTCCCCCCGGTGGGCCGTCGCAGTCCCCCGGCGGCCGGCCGGGGCCCGCCGGTGGGCCTTCAGGGCCCGGTGGACAGCCTGTCGGCGGCGGTGGGCAGCCGCCGCCCGGCCCGCGTCCGCCGGACGACGTGCCGGACGACGTGTACGGGGCGCAGACCATGATCGGCCCCCTCCCGCCGACGCGTCGTCCGGGTCCCGGGGCCGGGCCCCGGCGCGGTCGCCGCTCCGCGCAGGACGGACCGCCCACCCCACCGGACGAACTGCCTCCCCCGCCACCGCCCCGCAAGCCGGGCGGGCGCCGCTGACCGCGCGGCGGGCGCGGGGCCGACACGGCCCGTGAAGGCGGGGGACACCCGGGCGACATGTACTGTTCCCTGTCCGTCAGGCGGACCTCGGGGTCATTCGGCACGGAGTGCCGGATACGGTGTGAGCACCATGAGCGCATCACACACCCCTGATGTTCCCACTGATGTCCCGACTCTCCTCGTCAAGATCTTCGGCAAGGACCGTCCCGGTATCACCGCCGGGCTCTTCGACACCCTCGCCGCCTACTCGGTCGACGTCGTCGACATCGAGCAGGTCGTCACCCGTGGCCGGATCGTGCTGTGCGCGCTCGTGACGCATCCGCCGGCCGGCCTGGAGGGCGATCTGCGCGCCACCGTGCACAGCTGGGCGGACTCGATGCGGCTGCAGACCGAGATCATCTCCGGTCACGGCGACAACCGGCCCCGCGGGCACGGCAGGTCGCTGGTGACCGTCCTAGGGCATCCGCTCACCGCGCAGTCGACGGCCGCCATCGCCGCCCGGATCACCGGGGCAGGCGGCAACATCGACCGTATCTTCCGGCTGGCCAAGTACCCCGTGACCGCGGTCGAGTTCGCCGTGTCCGGTACGGAGCCCGAGGCGCTGCGGACCGCGCTGGTGACCGAGGCCGCGGCGCTCGGCGTCGACATCGCGGTGGTCGCGGCCGGGCTGCACCGGCGGGCCCAGCGCCTGGTCGTCATGGACGTGGACTCCACGCTCATCCAGGACGAGGTCATCGAGCTGTTCGCGGCGCACGCCGGCTGCGAGGCCGAGGTCGCCGAGGTGACGGCCGCCGCGATGCGCGGCGAGCTGGACTTCGAGCAGTCCCTGCACGCACGCGTGAAGCTGCTCAAGGGGCTCGACGGCTCCGTGGTGGACAAGGTGCGCAGCGAGGTGCGGCTGACACCGGGGGCGCGCACGCTGATCCGCACGCTGAAGCGGCTCGGCTTCCAGGTCGGTGTCGTCTCCGGCGGGTTCACCCAGGTGACGGACGATCTGCGGGAACGGCTCGGGCTGGACTTCGCCCAGGCCAACACGCTGGAGATCGTCGACGGGAAGCTCACGGGCCGGGTCATCGGCGAGATCGTGGACCGGGCGGGCAAGGCGCGGCTGCTGCGCCGGTTCGCCGCGGAGGCGGGCGTGCCGATCTCGCAGACGGTGGCGATCGGTGACGGGGCCAACGACCTGGACATGCTCAACGCGGCCGGTCTCGGGGTCGCCTTCAACGCCAAGCCCGTGGTGCGCCAGGCGGCCCACACCGCGGTGAACTTCCCCTTCCTCGACACGGTCCTCTATCTGCTGGGCGTGACACGTGAAGAGGTCGAGGCGGCGGACATGCACGTGGACTGACAGCCCTTGTGCGCGCTCGCGAGGGCACCTGCTCGCGCGAGCACCCGGCTGAGGGCTCCCGAGGCAGGGACGGGGCCCGGCACCATCGTGG
>NZ_JBHWZP010000453.1:0-6236 GCF_042728395.1 Streptomyces sp. NPDC060205 | reverse complement strand
CCTGGAGGGCGGGGCTGCGCCCCGCTTTTAAGGGGCGCGGGGAACTGCGCGGCTCACCCCCACCGGCCCGCAGACGTGGTCCGGGCCCGAACTCCCCCGTGCGGCGGAGTCGCAGGCGCGTTCTCACCCGTGCGAGGGAGTCGTCGAAACCCCCGCCCCGGCGATCCGCCAACCCACCGCCCGAGGCGAACCTGAGGCGACCAGATACCCGCCAACCCGCCGGGAGGCACCCCGTGCTCCACAGGATCGCCAGGGCGTCGACACGCCACCCCCTGACCGTGATCGGCCTCTGGCTGCTCTTCCTGCTGCTCGGCTTCGGCCTCGGCACAGGCGTCTTCGCCCGCCTCAGCGACTCCGTACCGGACGTCCCGGGCACCGAGTCGGACCGCGCGTCGGAGTACCTCGACGGCATCGACCCGGCCGGCGAGTCGATCACCGCGGTGGTCGCGGGCACGGCCGTCTCGGACACCGCACTGCGCACCCAGGTGGAAACCGCCGTCACCGATCTCCGCGACATCGCGAACATCGCCGCCGTACCGGACCCGTACACCACGCAGGGGCTCCTCGCGGAGGACGGGCAGGCCCTCGTCATCCCGGTGACCCTGAAGGGCGGTCTCGACGACGACGCCGAGGAACAGGTCCTGGACGCGGCCGGTGACCGTATCCATCAGATCAGGGCACCCGACGTCCACGTGAGCGGCGGCCCGCTGCTCGGGCAGCAGCTCGGCGAACGGGCCCAGGAGGACGTGGCCCGCGCGGAGATCATCTCCCTGCCCGTGGTCCTCGTCCTGCTGCTCCTGATCTTCGGCGGTTTCCGCGCCGCCGGACTGCCCCTGGTGGTCGCGGTGAGCGGCGTCGCGGGCGCGTTCCTCGCCCTGTTCGGCTTCAGCCAGTTCACCGACATCTCCGTGTACGCGATCCAGGTCACCACCATGCTCGGCCTCGGACTCGCCGTGGACTACGCCCTGTTGATGGTGGTCCGCTTCCGCGAGGAACGCCGCGGCACCGACGACGTGGTGGAAGCCGTGCACCGCACGGTGGCCGGTGCCGGACGCACGGTCCTGTTCTCCGGTCTGACCGTGGCCGTCAGCCTCACCGGCCTGCTGGTCTTCCCCAGCATCTTCCTGCGCAGCATGGGCTTCGCCGTGGCCGCCGTCGTGGTCATCGACATGCTGGCCGCGCTCACCCTGCTGCCCGCCCTGCTGACCCGCTTCGGCGGAAGGATCGCCCCCGCGAAGGACAGGGCGGCCGACGAGGAGGGGCGCGTCTTCGCCCGGCTGGCCCGGTTCGCCACCGGCCGCCCGGTCGTCGTCACCGTCACCTCCGTCGCCGCCCTGCTCGTACTGGCCCTGCCCGCCACCGGCATGAAGATCAACATCGGGGACGCCCAGCAGTTGCCGACGAGCACGGAGGCACGCCAACTGGACGACACGATCGAGGCCCACTTCCCGCCGGGCACCGGCGTCTCGAAGGTGACCGTGGTCCTGAAACCGGGCACCGGCACCGCGACGGCCGAGCGGATCAAGGCGCTCTCCCCCGGCACCGGGTCACGTGAACTGCCCGGCGGCACCACCGTCCTGAGCATGCAGCCCAGCGGCAGCGCGGACGGGAAGGCGGCGACCGACCTGGTCCAGCGCGTACGGGACGTACGCGGCGACGAGCCCGTCCAGGTGACCGGTGTCGCGGCCCGGCTCGTGGACTTCCGGGCGATGCTCGGTGACCGGGCGCCCTGGGCCGCCGTCACCGTCCTCGCCGGGATCTTCCTCCTGCTCTTCGCCTTCACCGGCTCGGTCCTGATCCCGCTGCGCACGATCTTCACGACCCTGCTCAGCCTGGGCGCCGCGCTCGGCGTGGTGGTCTGGGTGTTCCAGGACGGCCATCTGGCCTCGGCGCTGGGCTCGCAGGAACTCGGCGCGCTGAGCCTGACGGCACCCCCGCTGATCATCGCGATCGCCTTCGGACTCGCCATGGACTACGAGCTGTTCATCCTGGCCCGGATGCGTGAGACCTGGCTGCGCACGGGTGACGCGCAGGAGGCGGTCGTCACCGGACTGCGCCGCTCCGGCCGGGTCGTGAGCTGTGCGGCGCTGCTGCTCGCGGTCGTCTTCGGCGCCTTCATGACGGGCGGCTTCGCCCCCATCCTGCAGATCGGCCTCGGGCTGACCCTCGCCGTACTGATCGACGCGACGCTGGTACGGATGCTGCTCGTCCCGGCGACCATGGCGCTGCTGGGCCGGCGCGCCTGGTGGGCTCCGGCGCGGCTGCGCCGGGCACATGACCGTTTCGGCCTGAGCGAGGAGGCTCCGGCGCCCGTACGGCCCGAACTCACCAAGCAGCACTGAGTGTCGGCAGCGTCGGCTCCCGATCCGGAGGGCGTCGCCGACCACCGGCCCCGGCGCCCTCCGCGCCGGGGCCGCCGGCCCGTGCGGGGGCCGCCGGTCCGTGCCGGGGCCGCCGGTGCGCACGGGAGGGGTCCGCACGGAAGCCGGTCCGCGCCGGCGCCGGCGCCCGGTCAACGGGCCCCGCTGTGACCCGTACGGGCCGGACGCCAGGTGTCGGGAACCGTCCCGCGGCTACTGGTAGGGGATGGGAAAGACACTCGTCGGCACGTGTTCGTGGACGGATCCGAAACTGGTGGCCAGTGGCTGGTACCCGCAGGGCCGGCGGGACGCGGAGGGCAGACTGCGGTACTACGCCGAGCGCTTCCCCGTCGTGGAGGTCGACTCCACCTACTACGGTCTCCCCAGCGAGCGCAACAGCCTCCTGTGGACCGAACGGACGCCGGACGGTTTCCGGTTCGACGTGAAGGCCTTCTCGCTTTTCACCGGCCACCCCACCCGGACCGCCGCCCTGCCCGCCGATCTCCGGGCCCTCCACCGCGGGCGGCCGGGCGATTCCGGGCCGGGGGATCCGGAGTTGCTGGACGAGTTGTGGCGCCGGTTCACCACGGCACTCGAACCGCTGCGACGGACCGGACGGCTGGCCGCCCTGCTGTTCCAGTTCCCGCCGTGGTTCGCACCGGACGACCGGGCCGAGGCCGTCCTGCGGCAGTGGTCGCGGCGGGCCGCCGGATGGCCGCTCGCCGTGGAGTTCCGGCATCCGGACTGGTGGCGGCCCGACCTGCGGCAGGCGTCCGCGGACCTGCTCGCGCGGCTGGGCATGAGCACCGTCAGCGTGGACATGGCCCAGTCCGTCGCCGACGCCGTGCCCCCGGTCGATGTGGTCAGCACGCCCCGGCTCGCGGTCGTCCGCTTCCACGGGCGCAGTGCGTCCTGGGGGTCCGGGAGCAAG
Organism: Streptomyces sp. NPDC060205; assembly: GCF_042728395.1. Classification (NCBI taxonomy): domain Bacteria; kingdom Bacillati; phylum Actinomycetota; class Actinomycetes; order Kitasatosporales; family Streptomycetaceae; genus Streptomyces; species Streptomyces sp. NPDC060205. Next base: position 2,945 of record NZ_JBHWZP010000453.1, on the reverse strand, counting down.
GAGGACCGTTTCCGCCACACGTACACGACCGACGAGCTGACGGCCTGGCTGCCGCGGCTGCGCTCGATGGCCGCACGCGCCGACGAGCTCCACGTCCTGTTCAACAACTGCTGCGCCGATGCCGCCGCACGCGCCGCGGAGACGATGAGCGGCCTGCTCGCCGCGCCGACCGCGTCGCGGACCGCCACGCACTGACTGCGGCAGACCGTGAAGGACCTCGCACAGGAATCTCAGCCGGAACCCCGACCGTCCACAGCACGGCCCCAGACAGGAGGAGCAAGCTGCACGCACACCAGTGGTCACCTCAGGAAGGCATCTCGTGGGCGTCTCGCACCTGTCCGACGGGCCGGGCACTTGGTCCCGGCGGGGCGTTCTCGCCGCGCTCGGGGCCGTACCGGCCGCCGTGCTCACGGGCTGCGGCTCCCGGGCCGCCGCCGCGGAAGCGGCCCCGGACGCCACCACCGCCCCCGCAGCCCCGGCCGCCTCCGCGGCGCAGTTCGCCACCAGGACGGCCGCGGACACCTTCGCCGGACGGTTCACCCCCGAGGCGGGGTCCACCTCCGGCGTCGGCATGCCCGTGTCCGTCACCTTCACGCACGCCGTGACGGACCGCGCCGCCGTCGAGAGGGCGATCACGGTGACCGCGGATCCGCAGGTCGAGGTCGTGGGCCACTGGTTCAGCGACACCCGGCTCGACTTCCGGCCCGAGGAGTACTGGGCGGCGGGCACGGAGATCACCCTCGCCCTGCGGCTGAAGGGCGTGGAGGGCGTGGAGGGCGCGGCCGGTGTCCACGGCACCCAGTCCGAGGACGTCACCTTCCGCATCGGCCGCGAGCAGATCAGCACGGTCGACCTGGCGGCCGAGACGATGACGGTACGGCGGGACGGGCGGACCCTCGCCACGTATCCCGTGTCGGGCGGCAGCGCCGAGCACACCACCTGGTCCGGGATCATGGTGATCAGCGAGCGGTTCACGAAGACGCGGATGCAGTCGTCCACGGTCGGGCTCGGCGACGCGTACGACATCGACGACGTACCGCACGCGCAGCGGCTGACGACCTCGGGCACGTTCATCCACGGCAACTACTGGGCGTCGCCGTCGGTCTTCGGCAGCGGCAACACCACGCACGGCTGCATCGGGCTGCGCGACGCCAAGGGCGGGGACGACACGTCGCAGCCCGGGTACGCGTTCTACGAGAGCTCCATGCTCGGGGACGTGGTCGTGGTGGAGAACTCGGGCGCGGACACGGTGGACCCGGCGAACGGCCTGGGCGGCTGGAACCTGTCCTGGGCCGACTGGTGTGCCGGAAGCGCTCTCTGACGACCCGTCCGATCCGTCCGCCTTCGCCGCGCACTGCCGCTCCTCATTCACGGTGTGAACTCCCGGGCCCCCGCACGGCTTTCTCTGCTTTACCTCTTGACGACCGGAGTGCCGAAGAGCACATTGGCCGCGCAGCTGTGATGAGAGCGCTCTCAACGCTCTCGAAAAGGCATCCGCGCACCCCCACTCCGTACTCGAAGAGGCACCCATGAGGGAAACTTCCGGCACCCCCGTAAGACCCGGTCGCATAAGGCGTTCGGTCATCGCGCTGGTCGGCGTGCTGAGCCTGGCGGCGGCCGGGGCCTCGGCCGCACAGGCGGACGCGCCCGCGCCGCCCAGCGGCTGGACCCAGGTCTTCGTCGACGACTTCAACGGCACCGCGGGCACCGGCGTCAACACCGCGAACTGGCAGTACGCGACCGGCCACGGCTACCCGGGCGGGCCCTCCAACTGGGGCACCGGTGAGATCGAGAACATGACGTCCAGCACCAACAACGTGGCACTGGACGGCGCCGGGAACCTCCGCATCACCCCGCGGCGCGACGCCTCGGGCAACTGGACCTCGGGCCGCATCGAGACCAACCGCACCGACTTCCAGCCGCCCGCCGGGGGCAAGCTGCGTGTCCAGTCCCGTATCCAGATGCCCAACGTCACGGGCACCGCCGCCCGCGGGTACTGGCCGGCGTTCTGGATGCTGGGCGCGCCCTACCGCGGCAACTACCAGAACTGGCCGGCCGTCGGCGAGCTGGACATCATGGAGAACGTCCAGGGCCTCAACACCGTGTGGTCCACGATGCACTGCGGGACCAACCCGGGCGGCCCGTGCAACGAGACGACCGGCATCGGCGGCTCCCGCGCCTGTCCCGGCACGACCTGTCAGGCGGGCTTCCACACGTACGGGCTGGAGTGGGACCGCTCGACGAGCGTGGAGGAGATCCGCTTCTACGTCGACGGCGTCAACTACCACACCGTTCGGGCCAACCAGGTCGACGCGACGACCTGGGCGAACGCCACCAACCACGGGTACTTCATCATCCTGAACGTGGCGATGGGCGGCGGTTTCGTGGACGCCTTCGGCGGTGGCCCGGACGGGGCCACGGTGCCGGGCAACCCGATGGTCGTGGACTACGTGCAGGTGCTCACCTCGGGCGGCGGCACCACCCCTCCGCCGACCGGCAACCGTGACGCGTACAGCGCGATCCAGGCCGAGTCGTTCGACGGGCAGAGCGGCACGATCACCGAGACCACCACCGACTCGGGCGGCGGCCAGAACATCGGCGCGCTCGCCAACGGCGACTGGGTGCAGTACAAGGGCGTCAACTTCGGCTCCACGGCGGCCAGGCAGTTCGTCGCCCGGGTCGCGAGCGGCGCGGGCAACGCCGTCAGCGGTCTGGTCGAGGTCCGCCTCGACAGCCGTACGAGCACGCCCATCGGCAGCTTCGCGCTGGCCGGCACCGGTGGCTGGCAGAGCTGGCGGACCGTGCCCGCGAACATCAGCAACGTCACCGGCACGCACGACGTCTATCTGACCTTCACGAGCGGCCAGCCGGCGGACTTCGTGAACGTGAACTGGTTCAACTTCGGTCACTGAGGCCGTAGTAGCGACGGCTGGACATCTGTGGAG
>NZ_JBHWZP010000452.1:0-6219 GCF_042728395.1 Streptomyces sp. NPDC060205 | reverse complement strand
CCTAGGAGGGGCTGCGCCCCATCAGGGGCGCGGGGAACTGCGCAGTCTTTTGGCTTTTAAGGGGCGCGGGGAACTGCGCGGCCCGCCCCCACCGGGGCCGCAGACGGATCACCACGTCTCGTCCGTGAGGCGTTCCAGCAGGATCGCCTCCCACGCGTGGGCGAGCTGCGCGCGCAGCAGCGGGAGGGGGCTGCCGGAGCGCCCACCGAGCCGGTCCGCGAGCCGCGTCAGCGTGTCGCAGCGCGCGAGCCACAGGCCGCGCAGACACGGCCGCGCCCCATAACCCGCCAGGGTCGCCGCCCGGACGGCCGCAGGCGCGCCCACGGCCACCGCGAGCCCCGCGATGTCCTCCGTGGGATCGCCGACCGCCGCGTCGGTCCAGTCCAGGACCCCGCGGACCCGCCCGTCACCGCTGACCACCAAGTGCTCGCCCTTGAGGTCGTGATGGACGAGGAAGGCCGCACCCGGCTGCGCCGCGAGCTGCGCGACCCCGCCCGCGGTGAGCTGCTTCAGCCGGGCGGGGTCGAACTCGTCGGCGGCGGCGAGCCGTTCGGCCGCCCGCTCGGCCGCGGTCCGCAGCGTTTCGAGGGACCGGGGTGTCGCGCGGGGCACCCCGAGCGCCTCGGCCTGCGGCCCCGGCACCTCGCGCAGGCCGCCGAGCAGCCCCGCCAGGTCGGCCTCCCCGACCGCGGAGACGTCCCGCTGCTCCCCGGACCCGCCGGGGATCAGCGTGTCGAGCGTGTACGTCAGTCCGCTCGCCCATTCGCCGTGGGCGACGCTCACCGGGACGGCGACGCCGATGTGGGGGCGTACCAGCTCACGCAGGCGCAGTTCGCGCCGCTGGCGCCGGGACGCCTCGGGGTCCGGGGCGAGCCGCAGCACGTGCCGTGCGCCCACGAACCAGGTGGAGTGCTCGCCGCCCTCGGCGACGGGCGCGATCCGGAGCCCGCCGCCGTCCGGCGGCGGGGAGTCCGGGAGCGGGGAGTCGTGGAGCGGGGAGTCCTGGAGCAGGGAGCGGACGACGCGTCGCACGGTGTCCGCGGTGGGTGTCGCTGCCTGGGTCATGGTCGCGCCGTCCGCCGAAGGGAGTCCGGGGTGCGGGAGCCGCCGACCGGCGCCCGCCGGGTGGGGTCAGTTCACGACGGCCATCTCCCGGGGGGTGTCGTTGAGGCGGCGTCCGCCGTCCTCGGTGACCGTCACGATGTCCTCGATGCGTACCCCGAACCGGCCCGGCAGATAGATACCGGGCTCCACGGAGAAGCACATCCCGGGCACGAGGGGCTGTTCCTCGCCCTCGATCATGTACGGCGGTTCATGGGTGGTGACGCCGATGCCGTGCCCGGTGCGGTGGATGAAGCGGTCGCCGTACCCGGCCTCGGTGATGTGGGCGCGGGCGACCCGGTCGACCTCCTGGCAGGCGATCCCGGGCCGCACGGCCTCGAACGCGGCCTGCTGGGCGGCGCGGACGATGTCGTGGACCCGCTGCTGCTCGGCGCCCGGCTCCCCGACGTGCACCGTACGGGAGGTGTCGGAGCCGTAGCCGTGCTTCAGTCCGCCGAAGTCGAGGACGACCGTGTCGCCGTGCTCGATGACACGGGAGCCCGCCTCGTGGTGCGGGTTGGCGCCGTTCGGCCCCGATCCGACGACCGTGAAGTCGACCTGCTCGTGCCCGAAGTGCCGCAGCAGATCGGCGAGGTCGCCCGCGACGTCCGACTCGCGGCGCCCCGCGAAGGCGACCTTCAGGATCTCCTCGTACGTGGCGTCGGCGGCTGCGCCCGCGGCGGCCAGCCGCTCCAGCTCGGCGCCGTCCTTGACGGCCCGGAGCATCGGCAGGCCCTCGCTGAGGGAGACGTACGACGTGCCGGGCAGCTCCTTCTGGAGGCCCAGCAGGTGCAGCGCCCAGGCGTTGTCGCTGACGCCGAAGCGCCCCGAGGCGTCCAGGAGCGGGGCCGTGGTGGTGTACGGGTCCTTGCCGTCGGTCCAGTCGCGCAGGGTCAGTGCGGGCGCGCCCACGGCCTTCTCGGCGTCCGGGGCTTCCAGCGTGGGCACGACGAGCACGGGGTCCTGCCCCGCGGCCAGTACCAGCAGCGTGAGCCGCTCGGTGGCGGCGGGCGGCGCGTAGCCGGTGAGCCAGACGAGATCGGGTCCGGGCGCGACGAGCACCCCGGCGAGCCCCGCCGCGTCGGCGGCCCGTGCGGCGCGCTCCATCCGGGCCCGGTAGTCGTCGGCGGTGAAAGCCGCGGGCGTGCCGGTCATCCGGTCCTCCGTGGGTCGGTCCCCGGGACGGGGTGCGGGGTGGGTCGCGGGTGGAAAGGGGCCACGGGCAGCATCCTGCCCGCACAGCGGGGGTGACGCGAGCCGGTCGCAGGTGCTTCTTTGGCGGGCGTCAGTTGTCCAGGGCCAGCCTGACGCCGAGGAGCAGCAGGACGCCGCCGGAGACCTGCTCCAGCCTGCGCCGCACCCCGGCCCGGGACAGCAGGGTCCTCATCCGTCCCACGCACCACACGTAGACGCTGTAGTAGCCGACCTCGTAGACCGCCCAGAGAGCGGCGAGCCCCAGCATGGCGGGCAGATGCGGGGCGCCCTTCGGTACGAACTGCGGGAGGAAGGACATCGCGAAGATCGCCGCCTTGGGGTTGGCGAGGTTGATCAGCAGCCCGGTCCGGTAGGAGGCCCAGCCGCTCCGTGCCGCTTCCCGGGCCCCGCCGTCGTCCATCCCGCCCCGGGTGTGCCGCGCCCGCCACAGCGTCTGTACGCCGAAGACGACGAGCACGACGGCCCCGACGACGCGCATCACGTCGTACGCCATTTCGGAAGCGGTGAGCAGCGCGGTCAGGCCGAACGCGGCGACGACACCCCATACGAAGACGCCGGTCTCGTTGCCGAGGACCGTCATGAATCCGGCACGCCTGCTCTGCAGCGACTGCCTGATGATCAGCACGGTGCTGGGACCGGGTGAGGCAGCGATCAGGGTGCAGGCGCCCAGGAAGGCCAGAAGGGTGCTGAACATGGGCCCATCGTGGCCCTGCGGGTCGGACGCGGCAACGCATTTCCCGACGGTTCGCGCCCGTCAGGTGACGACGCCCGGAGTCACCGTCAGCTGCTGGTGACCGCCGCCCGCGTGCCGCAGCGTGACTGCGACCTTCTCCCCGGGACGCACGGCGGCGACGGCCCGGGCGAGGTCGGCGGCGGATTCGACGCGGGTCGTGCCGACGACGAGCAGGACGTCACCCCGTACGAGCCCCGCGGTGTGGCCGGGCCCGGGGGCGTGCACGCCGACCAGGAGCGCGCCCGGGCCGCCGGACGCGTCCACGGCCTCCACGCCGAGCGTCGGCCGCTCTCCGGGCCGGGCGGCGGCGGAGGGTCCCGGACGCTCGGACGGCTTCGCGAGCGCGGCCGAACTCCCGCCGCCCGGACCGGGCTCGGTACCGCGACCCGGACCGGACTCGGTACCGCCGGGCGCCTCGGACGCGGCGGGCGTCTCCGCGGCGGACGCCCGCCCCTGGGACTCGGCCAGCCTGCTCATACCGATCACCGTCGCGCCCACCGTGCCGAGCCCGACCCCCGACAGCACGAGGACCGTCCCGGCGAACAGGCCGAACAACACGGTCGTGAGCCGTCGCCCGCGCCGCCGTGCGGCGTGCGGACGGTGGCCCGGGCCGGACGGGCGGTCGCCGCCGCCCGGCTCCCGACCTTCCGGCTCCCGACCTCCCGGTTCCCGACCTCCCGGTTCCTGACCTCCCGGTTCCTGGCCTGGCATCGGCTTGGGACGCAGCACGCTCTGTTCCATGGATCGCCTCCGGCCAGAGCCCTACCCTCCGCACCCACTCACGACGATCCTCGAACGGGTGACAGCGCCCGCGCCTCCCCCGCCCGGGTCAGCGGGCAGCGGCCGTGGCCGTCCGCCAGACATCCCCGAACGGCAGCTCCGGGAGCTGCCCCGGCACGAAGCCGTGGGCGCGGCGGGCCAGGTCGGCGGCCCCGTAACGCCCGCAGTCGTGGTGCCACTTCAGGATGCCGGCCATCCAGTTCTGCAGCTCCACGACATAGCCCTCCATGATCCCGCGGGCCTCGGCCGAGAGGCCGAAGTCCTCGTACAGGACGGGGAACTCATGGGCGGCGACGTGCTCGAACTGCCGCATGCGCTGGGTCATGAGGTCGTGGACGATGCCGAGCGCCTTCGGGTAGTCGCAGCCGAAGAAGTTCTGCACGACGAGGATGAGGTTGTGCACCTCGCCCTCGTACTCGATCTCCTTCTGGTACGAGAAGACGTCGTTGACGAGCATCCCGTAGTCGATCGCCGCGTTCTCCAGTGCCCGGACGGGCCCGCTGCGGTAGACCTCGGGCGGTACCGCCGGGCCGTGGCCGAGCCGGCACAGGCTCATGGTGAGGTCGGAGCCGAAGGTCGCGCGGCGCATCTCCAGGTAGTCGACGGGGTCGGGGACGCGGTTCTGCAGCTGGTTGGTCAGCTCCCAGACCCAGCTCTCCGTCATGACCTCCACCGAGGCGCGCAGGGTGCGGCGCGCGTCCTGCGTCATCGTGGCCGTCGTCCGCAGCCACAGGTCGGCGAGCCCGCGCTCCATCGCGTTGGCCGGGGGCGGGATCTCCTCGCCCCCGAGGGGCATGCAGGCGGTCAGCCGCGCCGTGCACAGTTTCGCGGCGGCCAGGTCCCGGCGGTTCCCGAACACCATGGGGTAGTAGTCGTCGGCGTAGGTCCCCCACACGAGCCACTGCACACTGAGGTCCAGCGCCTCGGGGGTGCCGTCGGGATCGAGTCCCGCCGAGCACAGCGGCAGGTCGTAGGCGGTGAGCTTGTCCTCGTCCCAGATGCCCTCCTGGAGGATGCCCATGGCGTGCGCCCACGGGGTGATGCGCCGTCGGGCGCCTTCCAGGTCGGCGTTGAGCCGGACCTGGAACGGCATGTGGAAGTCGGGGAGCAGCGAAGGGCCGACCTTCTGGTACGGCACGTGCGTGTACGCGCGCAGCCGGTCGGCGCCGGCCGCGGCGAGCAGCGCGCCGATGTCGGCGGCGGAGGTGCCGGGGCCGGTGAGGCCGTCCAGCGGGGAGGACTTGAGTGCCCCCTCGTTCATGTACCGGCTGGACCGCATGTGCCACTCGTGGCCGCCCGCCTGCCAGTCCTGCAGCCCCCGTGTGTACGCGGCGACGGCCTCCACCTCTTGCGGGGTGAGGCCCTTCTCCAGTGCCAGCGCGGGCACTTCGGTGAGCGCCGTGTGGTCGAACTGGTACAGCCGGGAGGAGAGGACGTCGTTCACGGTGTCGGCGGCCTGCTGCGTCGTACACCCGAAGAACGTCTCCAGGACGAGCACGCCGTTGCTCAGCTCGCCCTCCTCCTCGACCTCCCGCTGGTACGAGAACAGGTCGTTGCGCAGGTGGACCGCGTCGGAGAACGTCTCCATCAGCACCCGCATCGGCCGCGAGCGGGAGACCTGGTCGGGGACCTCCGCGGTCGCGTACTCCACGAGCCCCGCCGACCAGGGGGCGCCGCCCACCTTGCGGCGCATCTCGATGTACTCGACGGGGTTCGCGATCCGCCCTTCGTTGATGTTGGACAGCTCCCACATCGACTCGTTGAGCAGATGCTCGGTGGACTCGGCGAACCGCCTGCGCCAGCCCAGGGACATCGAGGGGACCGTACGCGCCCACAGGTCGGCGAGGCCCGCCTCGACCGGGTTCCGCGGCTCGGGCACGGGGGTCGCGAGGTCGAGCGGCATGAAGAGCGGCAGGCGGTCCAGGTAGGCCTTGCCTCCCGTGCGGTCCTGGCTGCGCTTGAAGGTCTCCAGGAAATGGTCGTCGAAGAAGAAGACCCACACGTACCAGTCGGTGATGAGGGAGAGGGCGGGGCCGTCGCACTCGGGATGCGTGTACGCGCACAGCAGTCCGTAGTCGTGGGCGTCGAGGTCGGCCTGCTCCCAGATGCCGGAACCCTCCAGCATGCCCATGTCGCGGGCCCATCGGGTGGTGTGGGTGCGGGCCTCTTCGACGTGCGGGTTCAGCCGTGCGGGGTACGGCGTGTAGAAGTGGGGGAGTTCGAACGGCTGCGTCATGGGCCGGGCCTACCCGGGCTTCTTCGGGGGCATCCGTGCGGGGGTGGATGATCGCACCATCGCGTGAACGGATGAGTGAACGGGGGCCTGCCGGGGAAAGGGCGGGGCTTTTTCTCGCCCCCGCCGCCCCTACCCTTCCCGTCACTGACTCGGG
>NZ_JBHWZP010000451.1:0-6267 GCF_042728395.1 Streptomyces sp. NPDC060205 | reverse complement strand
CCCCCGGATGGGGGCGCGGGGAACTGCGCAGTCTTTTGGCTTCAGGTGCGGCGGGCGTGGAGGACGCTGCCGTCCAGGGGGAGTGACGTGCGGGCCACCAGCGTGAGGCCCGCCTCGGCGAACAGGCGGGCGTAGTGGTCGGCGCGGCGTTCACGCCCGCCCACGTTGCACATCATGTGCAGATCCCACGCCGTGGCCAGCGAGGCCGACCCGTCGGCGGGCAGGACGCGTTCGACGACGAGCAGATCCGCGGCGACGGGCATCGCGCGGGCGCAGTGCCGCAGGATCTCGACGCAGCGGTCGTCGTCCCAGTCGTGCAGGACCCGGGACAGGACGTAGACGTCACAGCCCGCGGGCACGTCCGCGAAGTCGCCGGGCACAAAGGCGCACCGCTCCGCGTGGCCGGCCGGTCCGAGCAGGCGGCGGGCGGTCTCGACGGTCTGCGGGCGCTCCAGCAGGACGCCGCGCAGGCGGGGGTGCGCGGACAGGATCCGGCCGAGCAGTTCCCCGTTGCCCCCGGCGATGTCGACGACGCGGGCGCCCTCGGGAGCCGAGGCGAGGACCGGGTGCGCGGGCAGCGGGTCGAACATCCGGGCACCGGCCGCCATCGACCGGTCGAAGAGTTCGGCGAGTTCGGGGTCGCGGGCGAAGTGGTCGAAGTGGTTCTCGCCGAAACGCCGCTCGAAGGCGACCTCTCCGGTGCGCACGGTGTGGCCGAGCCCGGCGAAGGACTCGTAGAACGGGCCCCCGTACATCAGCGCCAGCGGCCGCATCGACCCTTCGGCGTCCGCGCGCAGCAGAGCGCCGGTGTCCGTGAGACGGAACCCGTCGCGGTCCTCGCTCACCACGCCGAGCATCGTGAGATAGCGCAGCAGGGTGGCCAGGTTCGGCGCGAGGGCACCGACCTCCCGCGCCAGTTCGGCCAGGCCGACGCCGCGCTCCCGGTCCATCGCGTCGGCCACCTCCAGGCGGGCGAACGCGGCGAGGGCCTGGGTGGTCCACGCCCCGGTCAGCAGCCGCAGTAGGGTCTCGGCGTGCCGCTGCCCCTGGGGGGCGCCGTCGAGGTGGGCGGCGAGGACGTCACGGTGGTCGCCGGGGACGTACAGCTCCACGCGCCGGTAGCCGGCCTTGGCCTCGGCGGGGGCGGTGAAGTAGAACACCGTGCCGTTCTCGTGCGGGTTGTAGCCGCCGCCGTCGGGGGTGGCGCCGTACTGGCCGAAAGCCGCGCACAGGCCGCGCAGCACCAACGGGTCCGGTGCCTCCACCTCGAAGGCGACATGCGCCTCGTGCAGCCGCTCCCGCTCGTGCGCGGCGACCGTTGCGAGGTCCGAGCCCGGCGGGACGGTCAGCGCGAACACCTCGACCGTGCGCCGCGCCCCGTCCGGGCATTCCACGGTGGGCCGCAGGATGCCGACTCGAAGGTCCGCGGGGGAGCGCCCGTGCCGTACGGCGAGCCGCTCGCGCACGACGACGCTCGGCCGGGGCGGCGTGTCCGCGGCGAGCCCGCAGGCGGCGAGTGCGGTGTACAGCGCGGCCTCGTCGGGCGGGAAGACGAGCAGCGCCGCGTGCGAGAAGGCGCAGCGTTCCGCGAGGGCGCGCAGCTCGGGGCCGTCGAGTCCGGGGAGCAGCAGCGGGAGGAGGGTGGCGGTGTCCTGTTCCTTGACGAATGCGACCGTCTCGCGCAGACGGGACGTATCGCCCGACAATGCCGTGATCACTGCGGGGGGATCCTCATTCCGGGGTTCGGATGACTGTGGGCGGACGACTGCGTACGGATGGCTGTGTACGGACGGCTGTGTGCGGGCCGGGCCGGCTAGATGCCGACGTAGTGCTCGGCGAACCAGTCCTGCTGGCTGCGGGAGGTGCGCAGCGAGGTGAGGCGGGAGCGGCGCAGGGAGTTGTGGAACAGCGACTCGCCGTCCGCGCCGGACGGGCCGTGCAGCAGCCCGATCATCCAGTGCGAGAACTCCTGCGCACGCCAGATGTGCGTCAGACAGCGCGCGGAGTACGCGTCGAGGCCCGCGGGGTCGCCGCGGACGAGGTCGTCGGTCAGGGCGTCGGCCAGGGCCGCGGCTCCGAGGACCGCGAGGTTCGCGCCCTTCGCGGCGGACGGGCTGATCAGTCCTGCGGCGTCACCGACGAGGAACAGCGCGCCGTGGCGCAGCGGTTCGAGCACGTCGGACTCCAGATCGACGACGGCCCGCTGCGCCACGCGCCCGCGTCGCAGCGGGCCGTACTCCCGGGCCCGCATCCGCAGTTCCAGCTCGTCCCAGATCCGTTCCTCCGACCAGGACTCGGCCCGGGTGCCCCGCTCGCACTGCAGGTAGTAGCGGGTGATCTCGCTGGTACGGGCCATGTGCCCGGCGAAGCCGCGCTCGTGGACCGCGTAGCCGACGGCGTCCAGGCTGGGCGGCGCCTCGGCGAGCAGACCGAGCCAGGTCACGCCGTGATCGCGGTGGTGGCGGACCGTGCCGGCGGGCAGGGAGCGCCGGGCCGCGCCGTGCCGGCCGTCGCAGCCGGCCACGTACCGGGCCCGCCAGCGCAGGGGCCGTCCGTCGGCCTCGCGCGCGGCCACCTCGGGCCGGCCGGTGCCGGCGCCGTGCACGGCCACGGCCTCGGTGCCGAACCGGATCTGCCCGCCGCGTTCGAGGAAGCGCGCCAACAGGTCCGACACCAGGTCCTGTTGGGGGTAGACGGTGTGCCGTTCCCGCTGCCCGAGCCCGCCGTAGTCCAGCCGGAACCGGCCGTCAACGGAACGGAACTCGCAGACGCCGTGGGGCTGCCCGCGCCGGTGCAGCCCGTCGGCGAGGCCGTGCCGTTCCAGGGTCCGTACGGTGCCGGGCGCCAGGAATCCGGCGCGCGCCCGGGTCCGTACGTGCGCGGACTCGGACCGCTCCAGGACCACGCAGTCGATGCCCCGGTCCACCAGGATGTTGCCGAGCACGAGCCCGGCCGGTCCGGCCCCGAGGACGGCCACGTCGGTGGTGGGGCCGGCCGGTTCTGGTCGACGCTTCCCGTCTGTCACGAAACCAGATAGTAGGCAGCCCAAAACCGGTCAGTGAACCTGATTCACCCGTATGCGTCGTTCGAACGACAAAGCGGGCGGGGGTGTTGTTTCGAGGGTGGGAGTGGGGGTGGCTTCGGTGCGTTGAGGGGTGCGGGTGCGGTGGGGGCTGGTCGCGCAGTTCCCCGCGCCCCTAAAGGCCAAAGATTGCGCCGTTCCCCGCGCCCCTTGGGAACTGCGCCCCCTGAAAGCGAAAAGCTTGCGCCGTTCCCCGCGCCCCTCAAGGCAGGGGCTGCGCCCCTGGGAAGTGATCGCCTCGGTCAGGGCCAGACCAGGCAGTACGGCTGGTGGCCTGCCTCGTGCAGGCGGTGGCTGAAGTCCTGCCATTCGTGGAGGAGTTGGTAGACGTTGTACGCGTCGCGGGGGCCGCCGCGGTCCGGGACCGTCGACCAGATGAAGGCTGCCGCGCCCACGGCCTCCTCGCCTATGCCGCGCAGCGGGTCGACGACCGTCATGGGGAGCCTGACGACGGCGTAGTCCGGGTGCAGGACGACCAGTTCGAGCGGGGGCACCTTGTGCAGGGGTATGCCCTCGATGCCGGTCAGCACCATCGCGGCCATCGTCTCCGGCTTGATCTTCGTGAACATGCCGTTCATACCGAGCTCGTCGCCGCCGAGCTCCTCCGGGCGCATGGAGATGGGGACGCGGGCGGCGGTCGCGCCGTCCGGAGCCCCGAAGTATTTGTAGGTCACCCCCACCCGGCCACCATTCCCGCTGCTTCCTGGCCTGAGCTGGTCTGCCCCGCGGTCCGTGTAGTCCATACCGTCCATACGCGCGGACGGGTCGATCCGCTCAGGTTCGCCCTGCGATCCCTGAGCCTGACGAGCCTCGGCCGCTTCCGCCTCGCGCCGGTGCTTCCCCCGCCGGGCACGCCGAGGACCGAGGTCATCGGTCCCCTCGCCCAGTCCGCCACCGCGATGCATATCTCCACCCGACTGCTTTTCTAGGGTGCGCGACCCCCGCCACGCAACCCGATCATCGTGACAGTGACCTCCCCCACGGCCGCACGCCGAAACGTGCGTTGAAACACCTGTCCGCAGGATCTTCGCAGCCTCTGACACCATGGTCCGTGTGAGCTATCCGTACGAAGCCCCAGTTTCGCAGACTCTTTTCGACCGTGCGGCGGCCGTGACGCCCGGCGGCGTGAACTCTCCCGTCCGCGCGTTCCGCGCCGTGGGCGGTACGCCCCGGTTCATGGTGTCCGGTAACGGTCCATACCTGACCGATGCCGACGGGAGGGAGTACGTCGACCTCGTTTGTTCCTGGGGGCCGATGATCCTCGGCCACTCCCACCCCGAGGTCATCGAGGCGGTCCAGGCCGCCGTCTCCCGCGGCACCTCCTTCGGCACGCCCGGGGAGGGCGAGGTCGCGCTCGCCGAGGAGATCGTCGGCCGCGTCGCACCCGTCGAACAGGTCCGGCTGGTGTCCAGCGGCACAGAGGCGACCATGTCCGCCATCCGTCTCGCGCGCGGGTTCACCGGGCGCGCCAAGGTCGTGAAGTTCGCCGGCTGCTACCACGGGCATGTGGACGCCCTGCTGGCCGCCGCGGGCAGTGGCCTGGCCACCTTCGCGCTTCCCGACACCCCCGGCGTCACCGGCGCCCAGGCCGGGGACACCATCGTCCTGCCGTACAACGACCTCGACGCCGTGCGTGAGGCCTTCCGGGCGCACCCCGGCGAGATCGCCTGCGTGATCACCGAGGCCTCGCCCGGCAACATGGGCGTCGTGCCGCCGCTGCCCGGCTTCAACCAGGGACTCAAGGACGCCTGCGCGGCGGACGGCGCCCTGTACATCTCCGACGAGGTCATGACCGGTTTCCGTACGAGCCGGGCCGGCTGGTACGGGGTCGACGGCGTCGCACCCGACCTCATGACCTTCGGCAAGGTCATGGGCGGCGGCTTCCCGGCCGCGGCCTTCGGCGGACGGGCGGACGTGATGGCGCACCTCGCGCCCGTCGGCCCCGTCTACCAGGCCGGCACGCTGTCCGGGAACCCGGTCGCGACCGCCGCGGGCCTCGCGCAGCTGCGGCTGCTCGACGATGCCGCGTACACCCGGCTCGACGCGGTCTCCGGGCAGATCCGTACGCTCGTCACGGACGCCCTCACCAAGGAAGGTGTGGTGCACACCCTGCAGAACGCGTCCACCATGTTCTCCGTCTTCTTCACGGGGGAGGACGTACGCAATTACGAGGACGCGAAGACGCAGGAGTCGTACCGCTTCAACGCCTTCTTCCACTCGATGCTGGCGCAGGGCGTCTACCTGCCGCCGTCCTCGTTCGAGTCCTGGTTCGTGTCGACGGCGCACGACGACCGGGCGGTACAGCGGATCGCCGACGCCCTTCCGGCGGCGGCACGGGCAGCAGCGGAGGCCACGGCAGTATGAGTGACATCACCGTCGTACACGTGATGCGGCACGGCGAGGTCGAGAACCCGGACGGGCTGCTCTACGGGCGGCTGCCCGGATATCACCTGTCCGAGCTGGGGCAGCGGATGGCCGAGCGGGTCGCCGAGCATCTCGCTCCGCGTGACATCACGCACGTCGTCTCCTCGCCGCTGGAGCGGGCCCGCGAGACGGCCACGCCGGTCGCCGAGGCGCACGGCCTCGATCTCGCGACCGACGCGCGGCTGATCGAGGCGGAGAACGTCTTCCAGGGCAAGACCTTCGGGGTCGGGGACGGGGCGCTGCGCAATCCCGAGAACTGGAAGCACCTGGTCAACCCGTTCAAGCCGTCGTGGGGCGAGCCGTATCTCGAACAGGTCGTCCGGATGATGGGGGCGCTGGACGCTGCGCGGGACGCGGCGCGGGGGCATGAGGCCGTGTGCGTCAGCCATCAGCTGCCGATCTGGATCGTGCGGTCCTTCGTGGAGCGGCGGCGGTTGTGGCACGACCCGCGCAAGCGGCAGTGCACGCTGGCGTCCTTGACGACGTTCACGTATCGGGGGGACAAGATCGTGTCGGTGGGGTACACCGAGCCGGCTCGGGATCTTGTGCCTGCGCATCTCCTGGCCGGAGCGAAGCCGGCAAAGGGCAAGTCCAAGGCTTTCGGGGCGTAGCTTTCGGCTCCGCCCGGCCTGCTTGTTCTCACAGTGCGGCCCGGTGGGGGCTGGTCGCGCAGTTCCCCGCGCCCCTGGCATTCGGCTGCGGGCCCGGTGGGGGCCGAGCGCGCAGTTCCTCGCGCCCCTGGCGTTCGGCTGCGGGCCCGG
>NZ_JBHWZP010000450.1:0-6271 GCF_042728395.1 Streptomyces sp. NPDC060205 | reverse complement strand
GCACCGGTTTGGCGGCCCCCGGGGCGTGGGGTTGGGCCGGGGGGGGGGCCGGCGGGGCCCGGGCGGCGCCGCGCTCCAGCGCGGCGACCGCCCACTCGCGCCCGAATCCGCGTGAGGCACCGGTGATGAACCAGATCTTCTGCGTCATGGCATCCTCCTCAGGAAACTCGTCGGCCGGGCCCGCGCCGTCATGCCGTTGCGCGTGGCAGTGCGGGCCCTCCGGCTCCAGGACTCCAGCGAACACCTTCGAGTGCGCTCCAGGGCAAATCGACACCCGCTGACCAGGGGCCTTTGGCCACCGCTGTCCGGTGGGGCGCGCGGAGCCCGGCAACCCCTGCCTGAACGGCCCCCGTCCTCCCTGGTGGGCACGGACTACGGTGGGATACGTGTCAGGGTTCTCCGTGCGGAAGTTCTACGACGAGTTGGCCGGCGACTACCACCTGATGTTCCGGGACTGGGACGCGAGCATGGCCTACCAGGCCGACGTACTGGACGGGCTCATCCGCACCTCTCTCGGCGCGGGACCTCACACCGTCCTGGACTGCTCGTGCGGGATCGGCACCCAGGCCATCGGGCTGGCCCGGGCCGGGCACCAGGTCGTCGGCAGCGACCTGAGTCCGGTCGCCGCCGCACGCGCCGCCGCCGAAGCGTCGGTCCGGGGCCGCCGGCTTCCGACCGCCGCGGCCGACATGCGCCAGCTGCCCTTCAAGGACGCGTCATTCGACGTCGTCCTCTGCGCGGACAACTCGCTCCCCCACCTGCTCTCCGGGCAGGACGTCCGGGCGGCGCTCCTCGGCATGGGACGGGTACTGCGGGACGACGGACTGTTGCTGATCACTGTCCGGGCCTACGAGGAGTCACGCCGGAGCAGACCCACGGCGACATCTCCGCAGGTCTCGGAGACCCGCGACGGCCAAGTGATCACCTTCCAGCTGTGGCACTGGCACGAGGACGGCGAGCGCTACGACCTGGAGTACTTCCAGCTCACTCCCGCCGACGGCACCTGGCGGGTCCGAGTCCGCCGGAGCACCTACTGGGCACTGACGACCCGGCAGGTGACAGAGTTCGTGACGGAAGCCGGCTTCACCGACATCACCTGGCACAGTCCGGCTGACGGCGGGTACTACCAGCCCGTACTCACCGCCCGACGCGCTCCCTCTGCGCGGAGCAGATCCGCCGACGCACCCGGACCGGGGCGGTGAGGCGGCCCGTGCGCCTCGGCCGTAGCCGGCTTGCCCCGGCCGGACATGACGGTGGGGCGGCACCGGGCCGCCCCACCGAACCCCTGTCGCCCGATCGGGTCGCTCAGCGCAGGAGCGCGCCGAAGCGGGCGCCAGTGGCGGGAGCCGAGAGGTCGCCGGCGCCGAACGCGAGGGACGACGTGGCCGTGAGACCGGTCGCCGTGCCGCGCAGCACCCAGACCGCGCCGTTCCAGCTGTTCTCGGCCTGGGAACCGGCCGCGAGGTCGGCGTGGCCGTCACCGTCGACGTCCAGCAGCGCGCTGCTCACACCGAACTCGTCGCCGTTCTCGGCGACTCCGGGTACCCCGGCGGTGTCCTGGTGGAAGGTCTGCGTACCGGCGCCCGTGACACCGGAGGCGCTGCCGGGGACCAGGGCGACGGACCCGGCGTCGGTGATGTCGCCGATGTCCTCGCCCGCGATGCCGAGCGCGATGTCGCCGAAGCCGTCACCGTTGACGTCCCCGATCGAGGCCGAGGTGCCCAGCCCGTCGCCCTCCTCCTCGACACCGGGGAAGCCGGGCAGGTCCTGGTCGAAGGTCTGGACGCGGTCCTCGGACAGGCCGGTGGCCGATCCGAACGCGAGCTGCGCCCTGTCGCCGCTCCAGTAGTTGCCCACCACGACGTCGTCGAACCCGTCGTTGTTCACGTCCCCGACGCCGGTGCCCGTCCCGGTCGCCGTGCCGTCCGAGGGGACCCAGCCTCTGGTGAAACCCGTGCTGCCGCCGCCGAGGAACAGACGGTTGCCCCACTGGCCGTCACCCGCGTACCTCCAGGCGACGATGTCGTCCTTGCCGTCACCGTTGATGTCGCCGGTCCGGGTGGAGCCGATGGGCCCGCTGATCGAGTCGCCGTCCTCCTGGCAGCCGCTGGTGGCCGTGGCGCAGGACGCGTCGTTGACGTCGTAGCCCCACCAGTCGGCCTTGTCCAGCAGCGGCAGGGTGGCGGTGGGCTGTCCGGCACGCGTGAGCGGGCCCTTCCACACGGTGGCGTCACCGCTCGACGGGTCGTCGCCCGCGCCGGTCAGGTAGGAGAACAGGGCGAGGTCCGTCTTGCCGTCGCCGTCGAAGTCGCCGGTCGTGGGGGACTGCCCGTACCCAGGTATGGCCGTGCCACCGGTGAGTCCGGAGGCGGAGCCCCACAGGATGACGGAGCCGGGACTGCCGCCCGAGATCACCAGGTCGCTGAAGCCGTCGCCGTCCAGGTCGCCCTTGGTGAAGTTGGTCCCGAAGCGCTGGTTCGCGGTGGCGGAGCCGGGAACACCGCTGGTGGAGCGGCTGATGAGCTTCTTGTTGGCGGCGGAGATCCCATTGGCGGAGCCGTACGTGACGGCCACGTAGCCCGCCTTGGCCTTGCTGGAGATCGTGGCGTCCGGAGCCGACACGACCAGGTCGGCGTATCCGTCGCCGTTGAAGTCGTCCTGCGTGTCCGCGGACCCGGTGGCCGCGAGCGCCGGGCCCCCGGTGAGGACCATGGCACCGAATCCTCCGGCGAGCAGCACCGCGGCTGCCAGGTGTGCGGTGAGCGCGGTACGGGTCCGGCGGTGTGCTCGGGACATACGTGAGCCTTTCGAGTCGGTCGGTTCGGTACGCGGAAGGCCGCGTTCGGTGGGTACGACTCCAGCCGGGCCACCCCAGTTGTACGTCCCAATGTCATGGATTCGTAACCGAGGGGACAGGTGTGACGCTGAACTCCCCTGTTGCTCAAGGGAGTTCAGCACGGTGCCGATCGGCGTCGGCGTCCTCTCGAAGGTCGCGAGGCATGGGTGACGGTTGCGGAAGCCGGCCTCTCAGCGGCACGAGTGGGATTGTCAGTGGCGTCAGGCACACTGCGCCGTATGAACTCGGTGACCGCGCACGACTACGCCTGGATCCGCACCTCGCCGCTCTTTCGGCACATGATGGAGAGCGGATACACCCTCACGCTGGTACGAGGGCGGACGCCGCGCGAGGTGCTGCGCGCGATGGAGGCGGAACCGCGCGGCACCGGGGAGGGCACGGCCGGACTGATCGCGGCGGACGACGCCCACCGCGCCGAGTTGGGCTACGACTACTGGGACGAGTCCTACGTCGCGGGTGCCTTCAACACTCCGGGCGAGCACGGTGACTGGACACTCGTCCTCGGCTTCGACGGTGGCCTGGGGTTGACGGCCCCGAGCGTGGAGACGCTGTCGAAGGGCGGCCGAATCGTGGCGCACTCGACCAACGGCGGCAAACCCATCCACCTCGTCCACTGGTACGAGGACGGTGAGCTCCGTACGACGTTCGAGGGCCCTTCGTCGCGCGACGGCAGCACCCCGGACGAACTGGTCCCCATGCTGCGGGAAGTGGGCTTCCCTCTGACGCCCGAGGGAGAGCACGACGAGAGCGCTCCGGACGTCGACCGCAAGGCGGCGGCCTTCGCTCTGACCGAGAGACTGACCGGCGTACGCGTCACCGAATCCCTCCTCCAAAAGGCCGTGTACGAGCTGGGACTGGTCCCGGAAGAGCCCGCCGAGGAATGGACCGGGCTGGTCATCGACATCACCGACGCCCACGGGAAGCGCCTGTACAAGGAGTGGACCTACGAGGAGATCGCGACGGCGTCGGACCGCGCACGAGCGGAGGCGAACGCGCCGATCGTGATCACCTACGACGACCAGCCGGACAAGGACGCCTAGGAGCACACCTTTCGACCGGCCCCCCACCCGTCACCTTACAGATGAAACCTCACGCTCGGTCCCCCTTGAATTGAATACCTAACACTCGTAGCCTTACGACTGTTATCCGGGTGGAGCGAGCAGAACGGAAGCAGCATGAGCAGCATCACGAACACCGAAGCAACGGGCGTGGCCGCTCCCGGGGCGTTCGTCTCCTTCGTGCGGTTCGTGGTGTGCGGTGGGGGTGTCGGGGTTCTCGCCAGTGGCGCGGTGGCGCTGCTGGCCGGGGTGGTGCCGTGGGTGGTGGCGAACGCGGTGATCACCGTCGCGTCGACCGTTCTGTGCACCGAGCTGCATGCGCTGTTCACCTTCGGGACCGGCCGGCGGGCCGGGTGGCGGCGGCACTGGCAGTCGGCGGGCTCGGCGACGGCCGCGTACGCGGTGACCTCGCTCGCGATACTCGTCCTGCACCTGGTGCAGTCGTCACCCGGGGCACTCACCGAGCAGATCGTCTACCTCGGGGCCTCCGGGCTCGCGGGGGTCGGGCGGTTCCTGCTACTTCGGCTGTTCGTCTTCACGGGTGACCCCGAGCGGACAGAACTCAGCAAGTCCTCCCGGCCGCAGCCCGCACGGGCGATGGCCCCGGTGGCCCTCGCGGGCATCTCGCTCCCGCAGGTGTCCCGTTCTCATCTGGTACTCGCCGCTGGAACCTGATCGACCGACCACGGATGCGGTGGGCGCCCCGCACGGGCTGACAGGATCGGGGACATGCCGGTCGATCCGTTGGTGGTGCGGGCCCGTGGACTCTGGGAAGACCTGGCCCAGGTTCCGGTGTCGTTCGGCCCGCGACCGGGCAGTGTGGACGTGGTCGTCTCCCCGCGGTCCAGGCTGTGTCCGCGCGGCTGGGTCGGAGTGGTCGTTCTGGGCGGCTCAGCGATCGTGACCGCGCCGACCGACGGTGTCGCACGGGTCGTTCGTGACGCACTGGGGAACCTGCCGGTGGAGGCCGTCGTGGATGGCGTACTGGTCCAGGAGGCCCTTCCGGTAGGCCGGGTGCTCGGGCCCGCGGCGCTCGCCTATGTGTCCCCGGCGAATTTTCGGCCGGCGGAAGCTGGTGCGTTGACGGTGGAACAACTGCCTGCCGCTCATCCGGACCTGCGTGCCTTGGAGCAAGCGGCCGGTGAGGGCGACGCCGGTGAGGCCTCTCTGGATGAGGTCACGTCGCTCGCGTTCGTGGTCCGTGAGCAGGGTCGCGTGGTTGCCGCCGCGGGATACCGGGCCTGGCCGAGGCAGACGGCGCATGTCAGCGTCCTGACCGCGCCGGACTCACGCGGGCGAGGGCTGGCCCGGGTGACGGGTACGGCGGCTGTCGCTCAGGCCCTCGCCGAAGGGCTGTTGCCGCAGTGGCGTGCGCGCACGCCAGCCTCCCGGCGCGTTGCCGGCGCTCTGGGTTTCGCGGAGCTGGGCTTCCAACTCAGCATCGAGGTCGCCTGAGAGCCGGGGCCGACGGTCCCGGTCAAGGCGTCGGGAACATCAGCCGTACTCCGTACGTCCGCTCCGCGTCGCGCAGGGCCGGGACCAGCGTGGTGCGCAAGTCGCGGACCTCCTCGGCGTGTGTGTCGAGGAAGTGTCGGCGCAGGGTTCGCCGGAGTGGTTCGCGGGCGGCTTCGACCGGACGCATGCAGGTGGCGTACGCGCTGCCGAGGGCGCGGTCCTGGCGGGCGTAGTCCGCCGTGCTCGCGTTCATCATGGTCCGGTCCACGAGGGCGAAGAACGCGTCCTCGTCGCGGGCCCGGTAGCCCTTGCCGGCGAGGCAGCCGGGCAGGGTGCGCAGGGCCCGTACGGCTGCGGGGTCGCGCCGGGAGGCCGAGAGTTCGCCGAACCACCGCCGCTGCAACGGCAGATAGACCTCCCGTACCTTCTCGCCCGCGGCCTCACCGCGCGCGCGGCAGCGCCGGATCTCGGCGTCGCTGCCCGTCCGCCCCGGAGTCGAACCGGCCGCGGGTACGGGCACCTCGGTGCCGTGGCCGAAGCCGTGCCGGCCGAGGTAGACGAGGTCGGGCAGTTCGGCGTACGAGATGAAGGCGAGCGGTGGCTCCTGCGGCAGCCCGGTTCCGGCCTCGCGGGCGCAGTCGGCGGCGACGGAGCGTGCCACCTGCTGTCTGAAGACGTCCAGGCCCTGGGTCCAGCGGGACTCGGCCCCGGTCGCGGGGAGCACCAGGAGCGCCGGATCGTCGGGCAGGGCGCGGGTCACCCGGGCGGGTGCCACCGTGGCGGGCGGCCCCGGCACGGGCCCGGTCGCGGCGGTCGGCTCAGCCGTGGCGGAGCAGGCGCCGAGCAGCAGCGCGGCCGTCGCCGCGAGGGCCGCGCGCGAGAGAGTCGTACGGGTCACGTC